>DASTKM010000115.1:0-10767 GCA_035715885.1 Rubrobacter sp. | reverse complement strand
GACGAGTACCCCGACGTGGTCATCGGCTGCGTCGGAGGCGGCTCGAACTTCGGCGGCGTAGCCTTCCCTTTCGTCCGCGAGAACCTGAAGAACGGGAAGAGCACGCGCATCATGGCCGTCGAGCCGGCCTCGTGCCCCACGCTTACGAAGGGCCGCTACACTTACGACTTCGGCGACACCGCAGGCACAACCCCGATGATGAAGATGTACACGCTCGGGCACTCTTTCGTTCCGAGCGGCATCCACGCCGGCGGACTGCGTTACCACGGCGACTCCCCCATAGTCTCGGCGCTGGCACACGAGGGACTCATCGAGGCGCGGGCCTACGCCCAGAACCCCACCTTCGAGGCCGGGGTTACTTTCGCCAGGACGGAAGGGATCGTGCCCGCTCCCGAGGTGACGCACGCCATCAAAGCAACCATAGATCTGGCACTCGAGGCCAAAGAGGCGGGAGAGCAGCAGACCATCCTCTTCAACCTCTGCGGCCACGGTCACTTTGACTTCTCGGCCTACCAACAGTACCTCGCCGGAGAGCTGGTCAACCTGGAGCACTCGGACGAGGAGACAGAAGCGGCCGTGGCTGGCATACCGGGCTGACCAGCACTCCAGCTTGGCAGCTTTTTGTTTGCTGAACGGGCAGGCTCGCGTTCTAGAGGCTGTCATGTACGTGCTCAGGAACTCTAGAGCAGCTATTGACTCCGGTCCATAAGCTACTTAATATGCGTGCCCTACGAACAAGGGAAGAATAACTACCGGAGGGGGACACGGTGCGGCGCGTTTCTAGGTTCAACCTCACACATTGTGGGGGCCTGAGAGGTCTTGCCGTCTTGCTTGGGATCGTTGGGGCGATGTGCGCGTTGTCGATCGCAGGAAATAGCGTCTCCTCGGCTGAGGCTCTCCGGGAGAGCAAGGGGCCGGTCGAGAGGACGGAAGGTGAGGTGGTCGGGGCTTCGATCCCCCATCCCGTCAAATGGTTCGTCGAGCGCGAGCGGTACAGCTACGGCCAGACCTACGGCTTCACGTTGTGGAGGCCTGACTCAGGCGCTCCGCACGACCACGGCGGGACGCCGGCGGTGCGCGTCGCGCTGGCCTACGGTCTTCGGCCAGGACAGATCAGGGCGACGGTCCTGGAGAAGCTCCGTGCCTACCCCAACCTCCCCATGACTCGCGAGCAGGTCAGCGTCGCCGAGAAGGGACACAGAGGCGTGGCTGTCGGGCCGATCCCGGGCAGCACGCCCTCCACAGAGGTCTACGTGCCGGTGAACGGCCGGGTGTACCAGATCAACGTCTACGGGAAGACATCAGGTTCAGACGCCAAGGAGCTGCTCTCGACTTTACGCTTCGAACCCCCCTCGAGGCCGGTCAGCTCACTCGGGCTACCGGTCGCCAATTCTGTGAAAACCCTCTATGGGGCGGGCGATCCTGAGCTCGCCGAGCGGGAGCGGACGATTCATGAGGCGACTACGGAGGGGGAGGCGACCTTCGCAGCCTCGTCGCTGGGAGAGGAGACTCCAATCGAAGAAGGTTGCTGGCAGGCTGATCCCGACTTCTTCTTCCAGACGCAGTATGGGTCCACGGCCAACGCCAACCCCGAAGATAGCGTCCCTACGGGTTGGACCATCATCGGCAGACCCAACTACTGGGATGAGTACACCCACGGCAGGCTCGAGTACGGTCGATGTGACAGGCGACATTACACCAACGACAAGTTCGCCGTCGACTACCTCCTCGACCCCGGAGATGCTATCTTCTCGCCCTTCAGGCGTGGCACGGTGACCTTCGCGGGCCGCAACATCACGCACAAAGACTACGGTATCTTCGTCTCGATCAAAGCCGCCAACGGCAAGTACGTGAACGTCTCGGGGCACCTGAGCAGAGTCGCTCCCGGGATCAGGAGGGGAGCAGTAGTCGACAGGAACACCGTTATCGGCTTCGCCGGCAGGACGGGAGGCGGCGACATCCCGGTCGGGCCTGTACACCTGCACCAGGCCTACTACCGCTACCCCACCTACACCTCCGACGGGGCGCCGTACGGGGGCGCTGGGCTCAAGGTAGTCGACCACCACTACTACCGTGGCGACAATGGCGTCTACAGATTCGGCTGGGTCGAAAGACAGGGGTTCAAGTACAAGGGCTCCTGGATCAGTTTCTGAAGGACCGCACGTCCGCCCTCAGCAACTGCTACGTTCGCCAACAAGGCGCTCCTCTCGATTCAGGCGGTGGAGGCGGTGCTGGGAACGCTCAGATTCCGGGGCGGCAAAATCCGTGGGAGATCAGGGCCAGCTCGAGCGCCACGACGGGCTCCATTTCTCGTGGCTTCCCTAACGTAGGCCCTGATCTCGGGGCTCAAGCGGCCGGCTCTATGCAGCGCTCGTCGTTGTTGCGCGGGCTGTTGACGAAGCGGCTCACCGGGTAGGTCTCGAGGTCGTCGCCGGGATAGGGAATCAGCAAGTCGGCGAGCTGCTCCCTGTCCGCGTCGGGATCGAGCCAGAGGTCGTAAGCGCCGGAAGGCAGTATCACGGGCATCCTGTCGTGGATCCCTTCGAGCACGGAGTTGGCCCTGGTGGTCAGAATAGTGCACGAGCGGAGAGCCCCGCCGCCCTTGTCCCAGCTCTCCCAGAGCCCGGCGAACGCGATGGGACGGCCTTCCTGCATGTGGAAGTAGTAGGGCTGTTTGCCCCCGTTCTCGCGCTTCCACTCGTAGAATCCGTCCGCCGCGATCAGGCACCGCCGCCTGCGGAAGGCACTGCGAAAAGAGGGCTTCTCTGCGGCCGTCTCGCTGCGGGCGTTGATCATGCGCGCCCCGATCTCGGGGTCGTCGGCCCACGAAGGAATTAGCCCCCACCTGAGCATCTCCAGACGCCGCTTCCCTTCCTCCTCCAGAACCGCAGCTACCTCCTGCGTGGGCGCAACGTTGTAGCTCGGCGCAAGGTCCACGGAAACTTCGTCCAATTGGAACTCCTCGGCCAGCCTGCCTGCCGGGGTAGAAAGCGTATACCTGCCGCACATGTCTCTCACCTCTTTAGAACTCGGAATTCTAGTGTAATTGTACCGGTCTTGGGCCCGTCTCCCACCGGCCGGTTGTTGCGGCTCAGGATGGTTCTACGGGCTCCCCTTTTCACCTCGTTCGCTCCTGGCTCTTTCTAGCAGTTCAACGACCTCCTCGTCCGAGGTCTGCTCGAAGTTCCTGTACCAGAAGCCTATGGCCCCCAGGTCAGAAGGAGACTCCAGGCAGACCAGATCGTCCACCATGCGCAGAAAGAGATCGGCGGTCTGGGCTGCGCATACGGGCGCTGCCAGGACCAATCGTCTCGGTTTCCGCAAACGCAGGGCCTGTACTGCGGCGCGGGCCGTCACCCCGGTAGCGAGGCCGTCGTCGACCAGGATCGCGGTCCGCCCCACCACTTCCGTCTCTGGCCTCTGGCCCCTGAAGTAGCGCAGTCTGCGCCCTACCTCCGCGAGCTCTTGCGCCGTAATCTCTTGGACGTATTCGTCGGGGATGCCGAGACGCCTGACCACGTCCTGGTTGAGGACGCGCACACCGCCGGCCGCGACGGCCCCGATGCCGAACTCTGGCTGCCCTGGCGCCCCTAGCTTGCGCGAGACGAACACGTCCAGCGGCGCCTCGAGGGCGCGTGAGATCTCATACCCCACAGGCACCCCTCCTCTTGGCAGGGCGAAGACCACGGTCCGCTCGTCCTTGAAGCGGGACAGCTTCCCGGCAAGCCGGCGGCCCGCGTCCCTGCGATCCTCGAAGGGCGGAAAGCCGAAGATCCTCATAGCCTCAGCGCAAGCTCCGCCAGAACGGCGCCAGGGCCTCGCGGGCCTTCTGAATGTGCCTCGACCCGCCCGCATACTCCCACTCGGGAGCTCTCTCCCCGACCCCCTGCATGGTGGCGGCGACGCTCTCGGTCAGGGCGTCGAGGTTGTAGCCTCCCTCGAGGACGAACGCAGGGGGCGCGGCCTCGATCTCCCGGGAGAGGTCTGAGATCAGGGCGGCGAAGCGTCCGAAAGAGTCACTCCCCAGCGCCATGCCCCCTAGAAGATCGTCTACGTGGGCGTCGAAACCCGCGGAGATCAGGATCACCTGGGGCCCGAATTCCCGCAGCACGGGCAGGAAAACCCCGGAGAAAGCAGCCGCATAGAGGTCTTCCTCCGAGCCAGCAGGCAGCGGCAAGTTCACCGTGAAGCCAAGCCCTTCTCCTTTCCCCACCTCACTTGCCTCGCCCGACCCAGGGTAGAATGGACTCTGATGCACCGAGAGGTAGAGTACCCTACCGTCACCGTAGAAGATATCCTGGGTACCGTTGCCGTGGTGCACGTCCCAGTCCAGGATGGCGACCCTTTCCAGCCCTCTCGAAAGGGCGTGCCCGGCTGCGACGGCTGCGTGGTTCGTGAGGCAGAATCCCATCCCGTAGTCCCTCCCTGCGTGGTGTCCGGGAGGCCGGGCGACGGCGAAGGCCGTCTCGCCGGCGAGGACGCTCTCGACCGCCGAGCAGGCGGCCCCGCTCGCTAGCAAAGCCGCCTCCCAGGAACCCGCGCCAACGGCCGTGTCAAGGCTGAGGTAGCCTCCTCCCGCCGCGGACATTTCCTGCAGATCGTCCAGGTAAGCCGGGTCGTGGACAGCAGTGAGGGCATCTCTCTCCGCGGGACTGCACGGGCGCCGCTCCACGAGTACGCCGCTTTGCTCAGCCCTTTCGACCCCTGCGAGAGCAGCGGGAAACCTCTTCGGGGATTCCACGCCGGCGAGGTCATTGACGTGGCGCTCCGTGGCCGGATCACTGTAGACGTGCAAACGTTTCACGCTCCCCCAGGTCTCGATACCATTTCCGCATTCTGTGGGGCCCCTAGGTCCTCGCCCACTATGCTACTATGCCAGCATCTCGGATGGGACCCCTGGGGAAGGAAGGTTTGCTGTGTAAGAAGGGGCAGCGCGCGTGCGAAGCGTATCGAGGCTAAACATCCTCATTGCCATCACGGCCGCGATCATCGACCTGATCTACGGCTACGACCTGGGCTCTATCGCGAGCGCACTCCTCTTCCTCGTCCCCGCCTTCGACCTTACCACTTTCATGACCTCGGTGGTTACCTCAGCCGTGGTGCTCGGTCAGTTGTTCGGGGCGCTCTTCGCGGGGCGCATCTCCAACACCATAGGGCGCAAGCGCTCCCTGGTGCTTGTCGCGCTGGGCTACGCGGCGTTCGCCGGCCTGCAGGGACTGGCCCCCAACGAGTGGTTCCTTACCGTCGTCAGGTTCCTCCTCGGCCTGGCCATCGGCATCTCCATAGTCGTGGCGCCAGCGTACATTGCCGAGTCCGCACCCGTCAGCGTCAGGGGCTCGATGCTCGTCACCTTCCAGATAGCGACCACCTCGGGTATCGCGGTCGCCTACTTCGTCGGCGTGGCCCTCGCGCCAACCGAGAGCTGGAGTCTCATACTCTCCCTCTCAGCCATCCCTGCCGTTATCGTGTTGATCCTCATCGTGCGTCTGCCAGACACCGCTCGCTGGCTTCTGATGAACGGCCGGCGCGAGGAGGCTGCCGACCTCCTGCGCAGGGTCGAACCCGACATGGACCCCGATGAGGAAGTCCAGAGGATCGAGCATGACCTTAGCTACGAGGAGAAGGGAAGCTTCGCTGAGCTCTTCCAGGGACGCTTCCGTAAGGCCGGCATCTTCGTCGTTGGCCTGGGCTTCCTGGTACAGATCACTGGTATCAACGCCATCGTCTACTACAGCCCGACGATCATCCAGGAGGTCGGCGTCACGAGCCCGACGGGCGCGATCATCGCGACCGGCTTCGTCCAGGTTGCAGGCGTGATCGCCGAGGTCATCGCCTTCCTGGTCGTGGACAGGTGGGGAAGGCGGCCCACGCTTCTGACCGGGATCGGCACTATGGCGGCCGCCAACGCTATCCTCGTCCTGGCCTACGCGCTGAACTCCCCGGCGACGTTCACCTTGCTAGGTATCCTGCTCTTCACCGTGGGCTTCAACTTTGGCTACGGTTCGCTGGTCTGGGTCTACGCGTCCGAGAGCTTCCCCGTGCGCCTGCGCACCCAGGGCGGCTCGGCCATGCTGACGGCCGACCTGTTCGCCAACTTCATCGTCGGAGTCGTGTTCCTGGGCGCCCTCGGCGCCCTTGGAGGCTCTGTGACCTTCGGGATCTTCTTCGCCCTGGCACTGGTCTCGTTCGCCTTCGTCTACGTACTCGCCCCCGAGACCAAGGGACGACCGCTGGAAGCGATCCGCTCCTACTGGTACAACGGCGGACGCTGGCCCGAGGAGACCAGCACCTAGGCCTTCAGGAAACCGCTGTCAGAGGAGCGCCTCTGCTCAGGCGAGGCGCATATACGCTCTGTAGCCGACACTGGGGTCTGGCTCGGCTTCCATCCCCGTACCTACGCTCAGGTACCCGGTAGTTGCCGCCTGGGAGAGCGCGGTGAGAAGGGGCGTGAACAGGCTACTCCACCATTCTGCTCCCTGATCCAGTGACGCCGCCGCCAAAGCGGGTGTCGCGGCATCCAGCTCATGCATCGCGAGTACCGCCTGGCGGAGCTGTTCGGTTCGGGCCTTAGTGAGCCCGCGCTGTTCCACCCACTCCTCTAGCAACCGGTCCAGACGAGCGTCTGTGTCGGAGGGAAGATCCAGATTGTGATCGGTCATGTTCGTCCTTTCGTTCCGAGGTGTTCGTCGAGGCGCAGCAGCTCGGCCAGGCGTTTGCGCGCCATCGCGATGCGGTAGCGAACCGTTCCGGCTGGCACCTCCAGCGCCTCGCCGATCTGGGAGCTCGACAGCCGACCCATCACCTGCAGAAGTAGGGCGGTGCGCAGATCCTCTGGCAATTCGTTCATGGCCCTATCGACGGCCTCCAGCCGCTCCCGGCTTTCTAGCGCGGCCTGCGGGCCTTCCTCGTGGTTCCCACCCGATCGGAGTCTTGCGACTACGCTCTGTCGGGCAGCTCTTTGGGACGCAGAGCCGCGATAGAGATCCGCCACCAGATTCTTGGCTACGGTGTACAGCCAGTAGCGCTGGCGTTGCGGCGTCAGTTCCTGGAGTTTGGATACGTTTCGCCAAACCCTCAAGAATGCTTCCTGCGAGAGGTCCAGGGCGGCCTCCGGATCGCTGGTCCGGCCCAGGAAGTAGGCGTGGAGGGCGCGATGGTTTGCATCGTAGATGCGGTTGAAGCACCTCACCAGGCCAGAGGTGGCCCCGTCTGGCGTCCTGTCTACCATACTTCGCTCTGCCTCCAAGGTCAGCGCAACTACGGCTCGGTCCGCTCCCCATCTTCGTCGCCTTCCTCGAGGGCCGAGATGTTTCCCGCTTTCTCCACCGTCAGAACCTGGACGAGCGGTAGCAGTTCCTGTGGCGCTTGTAGGTTGCCGGCGAGCAGGATCTGGGAGATCTTCTCCTTGAGGAGATCAGCGGGCACGCCGCGCTCGATGGCGAAGTCTCCGACCAGGATCATAGCCATGGGTCCCTCCAACACCTCGAAGAAACCCTTGCCGAATCGCTCGCTGCCGACGAAGAACCTGGGCTTCCCGGAGTAGTAGAACACCTGACCAATAAGACGGGAGATCCCTGCGGTCAGAGCGCCTTCGCTCCCCTGGGGGGCGTAGACTTGTCCGGCGACGATCATCTCACCGTAGCCCACGCGTTCGACCGGGGTGGTGACCAACAACTGGCCAGCCACCACAAGCACATCCTCCTCTCGACCAGCGCTGGCCAGCGCCTCACCGGTTGTCTTCATCTGACCCGTCACCAGCTTTACGTTCTCACCTGCGGGAACGGGAACAGTAGCTCCTACCTTCTCCATCGGAACGGCCAGAAGCCCCGACATCAAGGTTTCGGGGACCAGGACGATGCCGACCCGGCTTATGCTCCCGATGCCGGCTAACTCTTCGGTCGACTTCATGCCGGTCAAGTCCAGTACTCCCACATTGGAGATCGCGCCCGACCCGAGGCCCTCGCCTCCGACCATACCTTCTCGTTCAGCCATACTTCTTCCTCCGCGCTCGCTTCATCCCGTCCGGCGTGCTCTTTCGGGCCATCAACATCTTCTTCGATCTCCTCAGCAGCTTTAGCAGCAGGCCAGCTACCCTCTGCAGTTCCCATGCCAGCGTCCGATCAGGGCGTCTCTTGCAATCCGCCGGCAAAGCACCTGCCACCCGACCCCGCTCCGCCTGGTGCAGCATCTCCTCACGGCGTTGTCTCGAGACTTGCGGATCCATCATCTCGTACATCTCTCAGGTCCTCCTCTGTGGAACTGCTCCTCACCTCTTACCCGACCGTTGTGGAGCGCGCTTTTACAATATAAGACGCATTCAGAGGCCAACTGTTGGCATCGAGACGACAAAGTGTACGGCCATGTTGGATTTCCACGGTCGTTTGCGCGCAGGTTCGTCCGCCGTTGCCGGGTATCCTAAGAGGCGATCCTGGTGAAGGCACTGCACGGAATAGCACCGTCTGGTGCTAGCACCTGGGATGGTTTTTGGGCAATCGGGACCAGCTTTTCTTACTCCACAAGCTCTCTCAGCCCGAGGTCTGCACCGGGCGTGCGGCCCTCGCGGGCGGGCGGGTCATGAAGAGGCGCGCGGGCGTACGCGGACGAGATGTACGACCGTCTTCCGGTTTAGCACCTGCCTGATACCGGGTGCCTTCGCGCCGCGAGAGGCCCATTACTGCGCCGGATCCGTCTTGAAACCGCTCAAATCTCTGGTAGCATCCACCGCCGTTGTGCAAGCAAGATAATTGGAGGGGGATATACATCGTGCGGCAACTCGCTGCTGTCCTGTTTTCTTGTGCCCTGTTTTCGGTCGTACTACTGACAGGGGCACCTTCTGAAGCGCACGCCCAGGGCTACTCGGGACAGGCGGTCGTAGACGACGCCCAGACCTACATCGGTACGCCCTATGGTGCCTGGGGCATGGATTGCTCGGGCTTTACCTCGGCTGTGTTCGCCGACCTCGGCGTGTACCTGCCCGACTCCCCGGACGCCCAGTACGCTTACGGGACGCCCTCCTACGGGGAAGCCGGCGACCTTGTGTTCTTCGACGAGGCCGGCTACGGCATCTCGCACGTCGGAATAGCAACCGGCTACGGGACGGTGATCCACGCCTCGACCTACTACGGGGCCGTCGTTGAGACACCCATCGAAAACATCCCAGGCTACGTGGGTACCGTCGACGCGTACTAGTGCAAAGAGGTTCAAGACCTCTTTGCAAGCATTTCAGCCAGTCAGCACTTCAGCTTGTCAGCTCTTTGGTTTCGCTCCAGAGCGAAGGCGCGGGTCTCCGAGACAGGAGACTCTGTGAAAGTGACTGGTCTGGATGCTAGAGTAACCGGTGCGCCAGGAGCGGAGCGAGGAGAGGTTTTCCTATGAGGCCTGAGCTGGTTCTAAGGGGTGTCATACCCGCCAACTTGATGGCTTTCGATTCCGAGTTGGAGATCGACGAGGAGAACTACCGCAGGCATTTGCGCTACCTGATCGACACACCTGGGGTAGCTGGCCTCACCACGAACGCCCACGCTTCGGAGGTGGCGACGCTGACCTTCGAGGAGCAGCAGCGCGTTCTGGAGATGACGCTGGACGAAGTGGACGGGACCATACCCGTCGTGTGCGGCGTCTACGAAGACGGAACGAGCAAGGCAGCCAGGATCGCGAAGTCCGCCGAGCGGCAGGGGGCTGATTGCCTTCTGGTGTTCCCATCCACGGTCTATGACTTCGGGCATCAGCTCAGGCCCGAGATGGCTTACGGGCACATCGCTCAGATCGCCGAAGCCGTGAGCCTGCCTATCGTAGTGTTCGTCTACCCGGTAACGTCGGGACTGCACATCCCGACCGACAGCCTGGTTAGGATCTGCGACGAGATAGACAACGTCATCGCCGTCAAAGAGTGGTCCAACGACATCGGCGTCTACGAGCGGAACTGGCGCGAGCTGGGGGCGCTGGACAAGGAGATCTCGCTGCTCTCTAGCTTCAGCAAGTCGCTGTTGGCGTCGCTGTGCATCGGCGCCGACGGCATCCTCTCTGGGCACGGCAGCGTCATAGCCGATCTGCACGTGGAGATGTTCGAGGCCGTGAACCGCGGCGACCTGAAGGGAGCCCGCAGGGTGGCCGGCAGGGCCTACCCCGTGGTGCAGGCGACCTACGCCGAACCGTTCCTCGACGGGCACAACAGGATGAAGGAGGCGCTGGCTATCCTGGGCAGGATCGACGAGGCCCACGTCCGTCCCCCACTCCGGCGCATCCCCGACGCGGAGAGAGAAAAGATCCGTCGCGTCGTGGCCGAGGCAGGGCTGCCAGGCGCGTCCAGGGAGCAACCCGACGCAGCCCTCGGACGACGCGGCTAGGTCAAGAGCCGCGGGCGGCCTCTTCCACTGCCTGAATTACGGTTCGCACCTCCCCTTATATCCTAACCGCTTGACCACGTCCCATCCTTTCCCTATGCTTTCCGTGGAGTGAGTAAAGATTCTGTTGTGTGAAAACTAACTGTTTCGACTCACAATCTTCCTCAGCCTCTCGCTGTGGCTTTCCGGGCTTATGGGGGTGTACTAGACCTTGGCCGAAGGACCTGTGCTCGTGGAGCGGCCCGGCGAAGGCATCGCGAAGCTTACCCTGAACAACCCGCCGCTCAATCTGGTCACGCTGGAGATGACGGAGCAGCTGATTGAGGCCCTTGAAGAACTCGAAGGAGACGAAGCCGTCCGCGCGGTCGTCGTCACCGGCGCGGGCGATAGAGCGTTCTGCGCCGGCTCCGATGTCAAGGAGTTC
>DASTKM010000114.1:0-2632 GCA_035715885.1 Rubrobacter sp. | reverse complement strand
TGCACGCGTCCGCAGGTTCTCCTCGTCGATCTCGGAGATAGTGTAGGTAACCGTGACCGTATCACCGATAAAGATCGGCCCTATGAACCTGATGCGGTCGTAGCCTAAAGAGACCGCCTTGGCCCCCGACTTCTCGATCATGAGCGTCGAGGTCGTGGAGGCGAAGCCTATGGAGAGCACGCCGTGGGCGATGCGCTCCTTGTATGGCGTCCCTCCCATGACCTCTTTGTTGACGTGGTTAGGGCTGAAGTCGCCCGTGATGCCGGCGAACAGGTAAACGTCGGACTCGCCGACGGTCTTGGAAAACGTAACCGCGTCGCCGACCTCCAGGGGTATGGCTCTGTCCACCGGCTTTTCTGCGTCAGTGCTTCTCTGCACGCACTACTCCTTCCGATTTCAGATCTTCGATCTCCACTTGCCCGTAGCCCAGCTCGGAGAGTACCTCCTCAGTGTGCTCTCCGAGTTCGGGGGGCAGCATGCGCAAGGGTGGCGCCTCCCCGTCGTAGCGGACAGGGTGGGAGAGCACCCGCACCTTGCCCGCCTTCGGGTGCTCGAAGGTCATTATCGCCTGGTTGTGGACGACCTGCGGGTCCCCCTCGACGTCCTCGTAGTCGTTGACCGGCGCATACCAGATGCCAACCTCGTCGAACACCCCGTACCAGTGCTCCGCCGGTCTCGTCCTGACGTGCCCCGCTATGTGGACGTTCACCTCTTCCCTCCTGCGGAACTGGTCCTTCTCGGTCCACCCGCGGAAGGTGTCGTCCTTGAACGCCTCAGCCATCTTCTCCGGCGGCGTAAGCGAGATGCAGATGTAACCGTCGGCCGTCTCGAAGATGCCGTAGGGCGCCTGGTGGAACCGCGATGAGACGCCCGTCTCGCTGCGGTCGTACAGCTGTCCGTTGAGGTGGTAGCTGAACGGTTCGATCTGCAGGTCCAGCGCCGAGTTCAGCAGGTTGCTGTCGACTCGTTTCCCCTTACCCGTGTCCCTCCGTTCGTAGAGGGCGGCAAGGACGCCCAGAGCCCCGAGCACCGCCGCATGCTGGTCGACGACCGCGGACCCGACCAGGGTCGGCGGATCGCTCTTGCGGCCGTTGATCGTCGCCAGGCCGCTCATGGCCTGGCTCAGGAGGTCCTGGCCAGCCCGGTCCCTGTACGGGCCGTCCGTGCCGTACCCCGAGAGGGAGCAGTACACCAGGTCGGGCTTCTCCTCGGAGACCTTCTCGTAGCCGAAGCCCAGGCGCTCCATAGCGCCTGGCCTGTAGTTCTCGACGATGACGTCGGAATCGCGGATCAGACGCCACACGATCTCCTTTCCCCTCTCGGAGCGCAGGTCTACGCCCAGGCTTCGCTGGTTGCGCCCGCTGAGGAGGAAGAAGACGCTAACCCCGTTCAGATACGCCTCAGCCCCCGACCAGTGGCGCTCCCAGGCTCCTTTGGGGGGTTCGATCTTTACGACATCGGCCCCGAGGTCGGCCAGGATCTGGACGGCGGAGGGGCCTTGCAGGAAGTGCGTGAAGCTCAGGACCTTTACCCCGTCTAACATCGTCTATCCGATCCTCTCCATGAGTAGCCGGCAACCTGCGGCGAACAAATTCCCTATACCTCGACCTCATCGCCTGTCCCGGGAGCTCCGGCAAAACGCGTCTCGCGTTTCTCGAAGAAGGCCAGGATCCCCTCGGCGCAGTCCTCCGTTCTGAAGACGTGGTCGCTCAGCTCCAGCGTCAGCCTGACGGAGTCCTCGCGGCTCGAGTGCAGCGACTCCCTCACGCCGCGTTTGATCGCCACCACGGCCTCTTTCGGCTGGCGGGAGATGCACCTTGCGACGTCGAGGGCACGCGGGAGCGCCTCCCCGTCGGGGACAACCTCGTTGACCAGTCCCAAACGCTCGGCCTCGCTGGCGTCGATGGATTCGCCGAGATACATGAGCTCCATAGCCCGGGCCGGGCCGACGAGCTCAGGGAGGCGGAACAGACCGCCGCTCCCGGGCACTACGCCGAGCCTTACTTCGGGAAGCGCAAACCTCGCGCCTTCGCCCGTGATCCTGAGATCGCAGGCCATCGAGATCTCACACCCCCCCACCGTAGGCCAGGCCCTCGATGGCCGCGACGGTGGGCTTGGATAGGGACTCGAATCTCCCGAAGGCCTCGTTCTCCCGGGCCAGCTTCATCTGCACGACTCTGTCGCGGACTTCAGCGAACTCCTTGACATCGGAGCCGGCGCAGAACGCTCTATCGCCCGCGCCGGTGACGACGACCGCGCGGACGGCTTCGTCTCCTTCGAGTTCTTCAAGGGCCTCAATCAGCTGCTCCGTCATCTCCAGCGTGACCAGGTTGAGCGGCGGGTTGTTGAGGGTAAGCTTCGCGATGCCTTCGCCGGGCCGCTCCACGAGCACAGGTCCTTCGGCCAAGGTCTAGTACACCCCCATAAGCCCGGAAAGCCACAGCGAGAGGCTGAGGAAGACCGTGAGTCGAAACAGTTAGTTTTCACACAACAGAATCTTTACTCACTCCACGGGAAGCATAGGGAAAGTATGGGACGTGGTCAAGCGGTTAGGATATAAGGGGAGGTGCGAACCGTAATTCAGGTGGCGGAAGAGAAGAGGCCGCCCGCGGCTCTTGACCTAGCCGCGTCG
>DASTKM010000113.1:0-12415 GCA_035715885.1 Rubrobacter sp. | reverse complement strand
GCCGTAATGCCTCCTTTATATACTTCTCCACGGAATCCTGCGGTGGCACGTCGTTGAGGGCCTTCTCGGCCTCCTCGAGTCCGTACCCGAGCGCCGTTAGCGCGTCCCTTGCCTCCATGTACGGGCCACCCCCACCGCCGCCTGCGACGACCGGCTCAGGGCCGAAGGCGGCGAGGCTCTTGCCCTTGAGCTCGAGCACGAGCCGTTCCGCCGTCTTCTTCCCGAGCCCTGGCACGGAGGCGAACTTGATCACATCTCCTCTGGCCACCGTCTCGGAGATCTCAGGAGGCGACATCGAAGAGAGTATCGAGAGGGCCAGCTTGGGCCCGACTTTGCTCACCGCGGTCAGCGCGTCGAACGCGGCCCGCTCCTCGCGCACCGCAAACCCGAAAAGAAGTATCGCGTCATCGCGCACCACCATCCTGGTGTGGATAACGCACTCCTCGCCCAGCGAGGGTAACGCACGCAACGTCGCCAGTGAAGCCGAGGTCCTGTAGCCGACGCCCCCAACATCGATTACAACACCTTCCGTATCTTTCTCGACCAGAGTACCGCGCAACCTGTAGATCATGGGCTAATTATCACGCACGATCCTCTATTTCCCCACCCCTACCTTGCCAGGCATAGTGCTTGAGAACGCGTGGCAAATGGCGATGGCCAGTCCGTCGGCCGCGTCGTCGGGACGAGGTATGGCGGGCAGGTTGAGGAGGGCTTTCACCATCTCTTGCATCTGGCGCTTGTCCGCCCTACCGTACGATGTGATCGCCTGTTTGACCTGCAAAGGCGTGTACTCGGTCACTTCGATCCCGGCCTTGTACGCCGCAAGCAGCGCTACGCCCCTCGCCTGCCCGACCGTGATCGCTGTAGTCACGTTGGTGTTGAAAAAGAGCTCCTCGACCGCGATGGTTTCGGGCCTGTAGCCTCGCACCAGTTCGGTTACTCCGTCGAAGAGCCGCCCGAGCCTGCGGGGCATCTCCCAGTCGGGGGGCGTGATGATAGCGCCGTGCTGTATGTAGCGCAACCGGTTGCCTTCCCGCCGGATCACACCCCACCCCATCGTCGCCGTCCCTGGGTCTATGCCGAGTATGGTGTGTCCGATGCCGCCGGTGGGGCTCATGGCCTAAGATTACTCCCTCCGGCCTCCGCTTGCACCGTCTTCTACATCTTGTACATTGGATGGCCGACACTACAAGCGTCCCTTGCAATGAGATTCGAACCTTCCGCACACCACTGCTTCAGGTATCAAAATCTTTGGCCTGGCGGAAGAAGTACAGAGCCGCCACCACGCCGAGTGATGCGACGCCCGCGGCGACCAGGAACGCTAGCCTGTAGCCTGCTACCAGCGCCTCGGCCGCGGATTCTGCACCATCGTATAGCGCGGCAGTGCGGGTAGCCGCGAGGGTGAGGAGGGCCGCCAATCCCAGCGCTGTTCCCACTTGCGCGGAGGTGTTCATGAAACCCGAGGCCAGACCGCGCTTCCCTTCCTCCACCGCCGAGGTACCGCGAGCGGTCGAAGCGACCGAAGCGCAGCCCAACCCCAACCCGGAGAGGGCGGCGCCCGCGAGCACGTAGGCCACCCCACCCTCGGCGCTGATTCCCGCGGTAAGGAGGGCGGACACCGCTACCACAGCAAGCCCCAGGGACATCGTCACTCTGCCGCCGATTCGCCCGGAGATCCTACCGCCCAGCATCGAACCGGCGATCACGCAGAGGCTGAACGGCAGGCCCGCCAGCCCCGCATAGGACGCAGGATAACCCAGGGTGTTCTGCAGGTAGAGGGTGACCAGCACGCCGACCGGGGCGGTAGCGGCGGTGATCGCGAAAGCGACCAGGGCCGCCCCCACCAACCCGCGCAGGCGGAAGAGTCTCAAGGGGACCAGGGGATCAGCGGCGCGCCGCTCCACGAACACGAAGGCCCCGAACAACGCGGCTGCGAAGCCGAGCGTCGCAAGCGTAATTGGTGAGCCGAAGCCCGCCTCTTCGGTCCTCGTGAGCGCCAGGACCAAGAGCACCAGCCCCGATGTGACCGTTCCGGCCCCGAGGAGATCCAACCTGCGGGAGGCCGCAGGGTCCCGGCACTCGGGTAGAAGCACCTGGGAGAGCGCGATACCAGCCGCGCCCACGGGGACGTTGACGAAGAAGATCCACTGCCAGCCCAAAACGTCGGTGATGAAGCCGCCAAGGAGCAATCCCGCAGCCCCACCCCCCGCGGCCACCGCCGTCCAGGCGGCCACAGCGCGGTCTCGCTCTCGGCCCTCGGCAAAAATGGTGGTGATGATCGAGAGCGCAGCCGGGGCGGTGGTCGCCGCTCCAAGCCCCTGGAAGGCGCGCGAGACCACCATCATCTCCTTGGAGACCGAGAGGCCGCAACAAAGGGAAGCCGCCGTGAAGACGGCAAGCCCCACGACGAAGGTCCTCCTCCTACCCCACAGGTCCGCCACCCTCCCCGCCAAGAGCAAGAAGCCCGCAAGGAACAACACGTAAGCCGAGACCACCCACTGCAGACCCGCCTGCGAGAACCCGAGATCCTGCCCGATCGAATGCAGAGCCACTATTACCGCGTTTACGTCCAACACGTCCACGAACTGCGCCACACACAACAGAATCAGCGCCGCATCCTTGCGCTCGACCCGAGTGTGGCCTCCTACATCCACGACGCTCCTCCACACATAGACTTTAACGATATACTTTTAACGTTAAAGTAGTGTACCATGTGGGTCGTGGGCCGCAAGAAGGCAAAGGCATGAGTTCTAGCGGGAACCGCGTGACCCTCACCAGTATCGCCAGGAAGCTCGGTGTATCGGCGATGACGGTCTCCAACGCCTACAACCACCCGGATCGGCTCTCCGAGGCCTTGAGGGAGCGGATCTTCGAGACGACCGGGAGGCTCGGCTTCCACGGTCCGGATCCCGTGGGGCGTTCGTTGAGACGCCAGAGGACGGACGAGGTTGGGGTGCTGTACTCGAATCCGCTTTCCTACGCCTTCGACGATCCTGCCGCGGTCTCTTTCCTGGGCGGTCTGAGTTCGGTCACGGAGGAGGCCGATCTGGGACTTCTGCTCGTGCCGGCGGCCGGGGGCGGAGAGTCTTCAGAGCGCGACCCTCGGGCGGCAGCGCAGGCCGCGGTGGACGGGTTCGTTATCTACTCGATGAGCGATGAGGAACCTTTGTTGGCGGCAGCTTTACAGAGGCGATTACCGGTTGTAGTGGTGGACCAGCCACGAAAGGAGGGAGTGCCGTTCGTGGGCGTCGACGACGAGGGAGCGGCCCGAATGGCGGCCGAGCATCTACTCGACCTCGGGCACGAGAGGTTCGCCATCGTGTCGTTCGGCCTCGCACCGGACGGCCGCGAAGGGATCGCAGACTCAGACCGCCAGGAGGGGACCGCATTCCACGTTAGCCGAATGAGGCTAAGGGGCTACCGGGCTGCTATGGAGGAAGCAGGTCTGCCCTGGTCTGAGGTGCCCGTCTACGAGTGTCAGGGCAGCGCCAAAGAACTCGGATACTGGGCCATCGAGGCGTTGTTCCGTTCGGAGCAGGAGCCGACAGCCATCCTCGCCTTGAGCGACCAGCTCGCGCTTGGCGCTATCGAATGGATGACCGAGTGGCGGATCTCCGTGCCCCAAGACGTTTCCGTTGTCGGCTTCGACGACATCCCCGCGGCGGCGAGCGCCGATCCTCCCCTCACCGCCATCCACCAGGACCACGCTGAGAAGGGGACAATGGCCGGACGCATGCTGGTAGCACAGCTTCACGATGAAGACGCCCCGAGCGCGGAACCGCTGGCAACCCACCTGGTGGTTCGGGGGTCGACATCTCCAAACCGTAAGCGCTGACTCTCCCTTCAGCGACAAACGAGCACATCTGACGAATGTGAGTCCATGCGCGGGGACTCTCACGTCCTCTACGGCAAGGTCTCACAAGCCACGCCGTTGCCGTCCTCATCGAGTCCGTAGGGGTCTCCTGGCGCGAGGTAGAGCTGGGCCTCTTCCTGGTTCTTGAAATCATCGCAGTCGTAGTCGCGTGACGGGGCCGCGGATCTGGTGGCCTCGGACGGCTCAGTGGTCTCGGGAACAGTCGAAGGCGGCTGGGTGCGTTCTGGGCCTTTCTTCTCAGGTTCGGGCGCCTTCGGCCTGGGTGTCTCGTCAGGTCCTATAACAGCTATGATGTCCGAGACCAGGTCGTCACGCATCACGAGCTTCCACTCTCCATCTACCTCGACCATCTCCTGTATTACGGAAGGGTTGATCTCCGGGTCCGCAACGATGTCGCCGTCCGCGTCGTAGAAGGTTCTCCTCATCTGAAAAGTCGCACTATCAGAGTCTTCCGAAAGTGGTGTTAGGCCATCGAGGCTCACGTATCGTTTGCCCCACAGCGGCTCGTAGAAAGTCAGCCATTCGCCGAGCGTGATGTTCTGGACGGAGGCCGGGTCGAACATCTCGTAGGCCTCCTCGTAGGCCTGTTCATTGAAGTATAGGTGGTACACCCGCAGGTAGTCGTCGGGCGGCACTCTCTCCATATTCCTCTGCAGCAGATCGAAGCTGGCCTCGCCTCCCGAAGCCTCTATCTCGAGCGTCGCGGGGATGACGCCGTTGGGCACCTCGAAGAACATCGTGGAAGCCTTTGTCTGGGCCGTTCCGAGTTCCATACCGTCGGTGCCGCCGGAAGGAGGCTCGATAGACTTGTCCTGCCCGTAGGAATTGCCCTGGTCATCGAGGAGTGTTGCCTTCGCCCCCGTGGTAAGTGGTGAACCTGAGAGGTTCTTTGCCAGATAATCTATAGCGACGTATTCGCTGGAGATGTTCCCCCGCGTTACGGGTCTCTTCCCAGGCCCTGACATGGCGTAGACGCGGTCTTTGGCCCGCACCTCGAAGATCCGGAAACGCAGGTTTCCAGTCTCTACGCCGTCGCCTATCCCTCCATCGGTTTCCGTTTGTTTCGGTGGGAGATCCATGGTGCGCTGTTTGGAGGCGCCGGCGATCACATCCTCATCTCCACCCTTCCCCTCGTCACCGGAAGAGCAGGCCGAACTCACTAGCAGCGCCACGAGCAAGGCCACGAGGATCTTCTTGATGGAGGGTCCTAGTCCGACCCGGCCAGAGAAGGTGCCGGCGAAAGCAGGACGCCCTACGAAACCACCTCCGCCATGACCTCCTCGGAGATGTCGAAGTTCGCGTAGACTTCCTGCACGTCGTCGTTCTCTTCGAGGGCGTCGATCAGGCGCAGCGTCTGCCTCGCCGTCCCAGCGTCGAGGTCGATGCTGTTCTGGGGCTCCATGGTGATCTCCGCGTTCTCGTAAGGGATATCCGCCTCACCGAGGGCCTCTCTGACGGCCGTGAAATCTTCCGGGGTCGTCACGACCCTGTAGTCGTTCTCCTGTTCTTCTACGTCTTCGGCCCCGGCTTCGAGGGCCACCTCCATCAACGTGTCCTCGTCTGTGGAGTCCCTGGGGACCAGGATGACGCCCTTGCGTTCGAACAGGTACGCAACCGAGCCGCTCGTGCCCAGCTTGCCGCCGTTCTTGGAGAAGACGTAACGCACGTCGGAGGCGGCCCTGTTGCGATTGTCCGTAAGCACGTCGACCAGGACGGCAACGCCACCCGGCGCGTAGCCCTCGTAGGTGATCCGCTCGTAGGTATCGTCGTCGGCACCCGCGCCTGTACCCTTGTCGATAGCCCGCTGGATGTTGTCGTTGGGCATGTTGGCGTCCTTGGCCTTCTGTATGGCAAGGCCTAGAGGGGCATTCATCTCCGGGTCACCTCCACCCTCGCGCGCCGCGACGCTGATCGCCCTGGACAACTTGCCGAAGAGCGCCCCGCGCTTGGCGTCAGCGGCGCCTTTCTTGCGCTTGATCGTCGACCATTTGCTGTGACCGCTCATATGGAACAAACCTCCCACAAAAAGTACTCGTGAAACCTGGCGTCGTCCGTAAGCTCGGGATGGAACGCCGTTACCAGTATGTTCTCGCCCCTGGCCGCCACGACCCGATCTCCGATCCTGGAGAGCACCTCGACCCCTGGCCCCACGTCCTCGAAGAACGGCGCCCGGATAAATATTCCGGTGAACGGCTCGTCGAAGCCCTCTACTTCGAGGTCCTTCTCGAAAGAATGGACCTGCCGCCCGAACCCGTTGCGCTCGACGAGCGCGTTCATCAGGCCGAGCAGCGGCTGGCGCGGGCCCGTCGTCGCCGACGCAGCGAGGACCATACCTGCGCACGTGCCCCACACAGGACCGCCCTTGTAGAAGAAGCTCCTTATACCGTCGAGGAGGCCCGAGGAGGCCATCATCTTCCCTATGGTGGTCGACTCGCCGCCCGGGACGATGATCCCGGCCAGTCCTTCGAGGTCCTCCACGGCCCGCACCTCGACAGGCTCGACCCCAAGCCCACGCAGGATCTCGGCGTGCTCCCTGAAGTCTCCCTGCAGCGCGAGCACCCCGATCTTCTTCGGGCCGTTCGTCTCGCCGTTACCAGCCACGGGTCGCGAGCCGCTCTCCTTCAGCCAGGTCGCCCATCTCCCTGCCGACCATCGCCACGCCGAGACCCCTGCTCGCTTCGGCCACGGCCTTCGCGTCCTTGAAGTGGGTCGTGGCCTTCACGATGGCGCGAGCCCTCAGGGCGGGGTCCGCGCTCTTGAAAATGCCACTACCCACGAACACGCCGTCGGCACCGAGCTGCATCATCAGGGCCGCGTCTGCAGGGGTGGCTATGCCCCCGGCCGTGAACAGCACGACAGGAAGCCGCCCATTCTCGGCGACCCACCGCACGAGCTCGTACGGCGCCCCGAGGTTCTTCGCCTCCGTCATCATCTCCTCGTGCTCCAGCGCACCCAGGCGGCGGATGCCGCCGACTATGGCGCGCATGTGCCGCACGGCCTCGACCACGTTGCCTGTGCCGGCCTCGCCCTTGGACCGGATCATGGCCGCCCCCTCGCCGATGCGCCGCAGCGCCTCTCCGAGGTCGGTGGCACCGCAAACGAAAGGCACTTCGAAGGCGGCCTTGTCTATGTGGTGCTTCTCGTCGGCTGGGGTCAGGACCTCGGATTCGTCTATGTAGTCCACTTCGAGGGCCTCCAGGATCTGGGCCTCCACGAAGTGCCCTATACGTGCCTTCGCCATTACGGGAATGGTGACGGACTCCTGGATCTCGACGATCTTCTCGGGGTCGCTCATGCGCGCAACCCCGCCGTCGGCCCTTATGTCAGCGGGCACCCGCTCCAGCGCCATGACGGCCACAGCCCCCGCCTCCTCGGCGATCGTGGCCTGCTCGGCGTCGACGACGTCCATGATGACCCCGCCCTTGAGCATCTGGGCCATCCCGCTCTTGACCCTGAAGGTCCCCGTTAATTGTCCGTTCTCGACCATATAATCTCCCGCTGGTATCTACTAGAATTTGTAAGGGATATCTTACTACCGGCGCCCTTGATGGCCAAACCTGGACGGCGTACTCGCACCACTCTTCAATTTATTTCGCTCGATCGCATACTCTTCGGAGAACTTCTTGAGGAACGCCTGTATGCCGTGGCTCGCGGCCCGCTGCGCCGCAGGCAGGGCCAGGGTCACCTCCTTCCTGGCAAACTCCCCTACCCTCTGCAGCAACTCCTGTCCTCTCATCACCCTCTCCTGGAACCCGTCAACGGACTTCCCTACTCGATCTCGATGCGTTCCCTGCTCGTCGGTCCTGTGGACGTCTGCGACTTCTCGGGTCGCACCAGCTCCCCTACGCCTTTCAGCGCCTCGAAGCCCGCTTTGCGAAAGTGTGCGGCGGCCCGCACGCGCCGTTCGCCGGGCACGAGGACGTAGGCGATCACGCCGAGCAGCTTGCCTCTGTGTCGCTTCTCTTCAGCCATCCCTCAATCTCACTTTCAGCGACCCTCCCTCGAAGCTCGCTCCCGCCGCAGGGAGGCGCGCGAGGGCGTCGGGCAGAAGGATGTTTCTCCGGTAATTGCCGACCTTTACGAGCAACTCGGCTCCCTTCTTCGACAGGTCCACGTTCCGCTTCTCGGCGAGCGGTAGGTGGAAGACGACGTCATAGCCGTCCCCATTCTTCTCTATGTCGTGCGTGGCGCCCTTGAACAGTACCCCCAGAGGCTCCGCGTCCTCGAAGACGTCCTCGGCGAGCGCGCCGAGCGCCTCCAGGCCAAACATCTCGCGGTCGAAGAGCCGCGCGGTCAGGATTGGGATGGGGTCGAAAGCCTCTTCGATCGTCCTCATGTGCCGCGCCTGCACATCGTGCCAGCGCGCGAAGTAAGGGTCGCTCACGGTCTCGGGCAGGAGTCTGTTGACCACGAGGGCGTCCACGCCGTAGTCGTAGAGGTTCAGGTACGTGTAGGCGCGGCGGGCCTCCGCAATAACCATCTTCTCGGCGTTGAGCACCAGGCGCACAGAGGCGCTTTCGCGGTCGGTCAGGATCTCCTCGACGCTCGCGATGGCCTCGTAGAACCTCTGTCCCGCAGCGAAGACGCTGTCCTGGGGTAGCGGGGGCAGGGACCTGGTCCTGTTCGCAAAGGGCCTGACCAGCTTCGCGGCGCGGCGCTGTATCGGGAAGATCTTCTCCACGTACCAACTCATGTGGTCGGGAAGGCTCAGGAGCTTCAGCGTCTCCCCGGTAGGCGCAGCGTCGAGGATCAGGGCGTCGTAGCGGTCCTCCTGGTTGTGGCGCCTGACCATGAGGAGCCCGAAAAGCTCGTCCATCCCAGGCAGCATCGCCAGTTCTTCGGCGGCGAGCGTGTCGGCGCCCTGCCACTCGAACAACGTGGTCATGTAGCCCTGTATCTCGGCCCAGCTGTCTTCGATCATGGAGGTGTGGTCCATCTCCTGCGCCCACAGGCCAGGGGCCATCTCCTTCGGGTCTTGCCCTATCTCCGTGTCGAAGACGTCGGCGAGCGAGTGCGCAGGGTCGGTGCTCATCACGAGCACTTTCTTTCCCGCAAGCGAAGCCTTCAGGGCCGTTGCCGCAGCCACGCTCGTCTTGCCGACGCCGCCCTTCCCCGTGTAGAGAATCGTACGCAAGCTACTGGAGCGCCGCCGGATCCGGCACGAACGTAGCCCCCGTCAGAAGTCCGAGTACCGCGATCAAACCCAGGTAGACCAGACCAACCGCGACGCGCTGGCGCAGTGGGAGGTCGTAGTACGCCCGGCCTTCCAGCGTATTACGCGTCTTCCAGCGGTGCCAGAGCTCAGGCAAGCCGAGTACCGCGATAAAAGCCATGATCGGGGCCACGAAGAACAGCGCGACCATCACCACGAGCCCGAGCAGCTGGAAGACCGGAGACATGGCCCCGACAGCCCTGCCGCCGTCGAGCGGGAGAAGCGGCGCGAGGTTGAACAGGTTGATGATGAAGTTGAAGTATGCGAGCCCCAGGAACAACGGCTCCCGAGTGGCGGCGTAGAGCCCGAGCGTCGCGAGCCCTCCTAGCGTACCGAGCACGGGGCCGGCGAGGCCGACGCGTGCCTCGGCCAGGGCGTCTTTGGGCATCTGCTTCATCGCGACGAATGCCCCGAGAAAAGGTATGAACATTGGGGCTGAAGCCGGGATGCCTTCGCGCCTCAGCTGCAAGACGTGCCCCATCTCGTGCACCCAGATCAGGACGACTATCCCGACGGCGAACCAGACGGGGAACAACAGCGCATAAGCTCCTATGCTAACGAGCATGGTCAGCGCAGTGCCCAGAAACTTGACCTTGAGAAGGAGAAGCGCCAGGCCCTTGAACTTCGCTAGCAAGAGCCCTACCGCGGCGAGCGGTGCAACCCAGCGTTTGATGACGCTCCACAGGCCGCCTTCTGGTCTCAGGGGCTCATACGTGGGTTCTGGCCTCGGCTCTTCGAGGTCGCTGCGGAAGATGGGCTCTCTTGTGTCGTCGCCTAACGAACGATGATCCATAGACAGATTATACCGCCAGGTGACCCTAGATCGGGGGTCGTCGCTCCCGCTCGAAGCGCTGTTGCTCCTCGACGGTCCTTAGCGCTTCTGGCACGGCCTCGAGCCTACCCCTGGGTATGGATTCCCCGCTGTCGTCGGAGAGGCCGTAGGTGCCCTCTTCTATCTTCTGCAGCGCCCGGTCGACCTCCCCGAGGCGGCGCCCCACCTGTTCCCCTATGGAGGCGTCCATCTCCCGGGTGAACATATCCTGACTCAGGTCACCAGAGTCGAGCTGGGTGTCCCCCTCGGCCTCGCCGAGGTCCCTTTCGTCATCGGCCATGCCTTCTCTTATGCGCACCAGTTCATCGCGCAAACCTACCAGCCTCTCTCGCTGGCTCTCTACGAACTGCTGGTCTAACTCTTGATCAGCCAACTGGTCCCTCCGGATCTCTTCCAATCAACTCAAAAGTAGTGCAGATTATGTATACCCCAACACTCCGTCCGAGACACGCTGCACGGCCAACTACACGGTAGCCGAGGCCACTAAGCGGGGCTTGGCCCCCGCGGGCGGCTGCGGCGGCCGGCGGCCGATCGAGACGAGACGCTCGATGCGTGTCAGGGTCTGTCCGGCCGGCTTCGGCTGCTGCCACAGCTCGACACGCAACTTCTCTCCCTGCGCAAACACCCTGACGTGGGTCAGTACGAACTTCGAAACGAAGACTGGCGGCCCCTTTAGCCTGGGCGTTATGGGCTGCAGTTGCCGCAAAAAGCATCCGGAGTTCACCAGCACCGCCTTGTTACCATCAGGCCGCTCCATCTCGGCGAGCGAAGGGAGGTGGGTGTGTCCCGAGACAAAGACGTCGGCGGTCGTTGGATCGAACGCGGGGTCCATCGGGGGCCTCGCCTCGCCAGCGAGGACCGCCCTGATCCTCTTCTGGGAGGCCTCCGCGGGCGAGTAATGCGGCGTTCCGCCCGGGCTCACCGCCCTCAACGTCCTATGAACGGCGTGGCGCACGACCAGGAAGAAGACACCGAAGATCCCAAACACCACGAGCAGAAAGAGGACGGTGTCGAGAAAAGCTTGGTGCACGTGGGGCAACTCGCGGTAACTGCCGAACAGCAGGCTCGCCTTACCGTCGGTCGCGCGGGCGATAGCGAACGCGACCACCTTGTAGACCATGTACGCCACGAGCAGCGGCAGGAGCAGGTAAGAAGCGACCTTGCCTGCCATGTTGTAGAAGTATCGGCTAGCTATCCAGGCCGGAATCGCCACCAGCGGGTAGACCATCTTTATCTCTGAAAGGTCCAACCCTGACGAGATCTCACCGAACGGCGCGATGCGCCTGGTGCCGTCCATCACGACGTGGTGCCCAACCGGCGTGTCCAGAGGATCGTGGTAATCCCCGACGCGGTTTTCGGGGTCGAACTGGTTGCCGTGCTCGCAGTAGACTACCCGCCGCCCCCCGCCCGTCTCCACGGAGGCCAGGTAGTAGTAAGCGAATTCGTCGACCAAGCCACGCTCGCGCAACGTCTCCTGGATCTCCTTGTTCCAGAACGACTCCGCATCGTGGTTCCCTGGCAGGTAGATAACTCGCTTCCCTGCAGCCTCTCGAAACCGCTCTAGCGCGGCGAAGAGATCCCTGTACTCGGGGCGCCCGATCGTCAGCGATGCCCGGTTCTTTCCAGGCGCAACCTCGCCTATCTGCAAGAAATCGAAGAAGTCCCCCGCCAGGATCAACTCGACAGGCCCCTCCCTGCCAGCAAGCTCCACGAATAGAGCCTCCAGCTCTTTAGGCGACTCGAACCCGTCGCAACCAGGGTCCCCTCCGATGTGCGAATCAGAGACAAAGACCACCATGGTATCGCCGCTCAGCTCGAACACGCACCAAGCCTAGCCCAAACGCAGGCTCTCTGACAACCAGACCCCATTATTGGGGCAACAAAAAATGGGCGACGACCTACTCTCCCACGGGGTCTCCCCCGCAGTACCATCGGCGCTGGCGGGCTTAACTTCTCTGTTCGGAATGGGAAGAGGTGTATCCCCGCCGCCATCGTCACCCTTCTAAAAAGCGGCAAGTATTGAGTTGTAAAGGGCGCCTGCCCTTTGAAAACCGCACAGCGCGAACCGTAAAGAGTACATCAAGCCCTCGACTTATTAGTACCACTCGGCTACATACATCGCTGCACTTACACCTGTGGCCTATCAACCTGGTGGTCTACCAGGAGTCTTACTCCCTCTATGGGGATGGGAGATCTCATCTCGAGGCGGGCTTCCCGCTTAGATGCTTTCAGCGGTTATCCCTTCCGTACATAGCTACCCGGCGGTGCCCTTGGCAGGACAACCGGTACACCAGGGGTACGTCCACTCCGGTCCTCTCGTACTAGGAGTCGCTCCTCTCAAATCTCCAACGCCCACGGAAGATAGGGACCGAACTGTCTCACGACGTTCTGAACCCAGCTCGCGTACCGCTTTAATGGGCGAACAGCCCAACCCTTGGGACCTACTCCAGCCCCAGGATGCGACGAGCCGACATCGAGGTGCCAAACAGCCGCGTCG
>DASTKM010000112.1:0-8151 GCA_035715885.1 Rubrobacter sp. | reverse complement strand
TCCCAACGACTCCCGGTGCTCTTTGGCGCGCTCTATGTACTCGCTCGCGCCGCGGGCTATGTCCGCTGCCTGCTCCTCGCTCACTTCGCCGGCGCGTTTAGCGGGAATGCCGACGATGAGGCTGTGGGGCGGGAACTCGCGACCCTCGGGGACGACGGCGCCGGCGGCGACGATGGAGCCCTCACCGATCTTCGCGCCGTTGAGGATGGTACACCCCATCCCTACGAGACAATGGTCCTCGATCTCGCACCCGTGCACGACCGCGTTGTGGCCGAGGACGCATCCCTCGCCAACGACCGCGGGGTAGCCGGGGTCGGCGTGGAGGATGCAGCCGTCCTGCACGTTGGTCCTGGCACCGATACGGATGGGCTCCGTGTCGCCGCGCAACACGGCCCCGTACCAGACGCTCGACTCTTCGCCCAGGTTGACGTCGCCGATGACCCAGGCTCCAGGCGCCACCCAGGCAGACCGCGCGACCTGCGGGAAGGTATCGCCGTGCGGGAACACATTGCCCCTTTCATTCAGATCCAACGCCGCTCCCTTACCTTGTGCTCAATGTACTCGTCGCCAAATCTCCACAGCTCCTTTCGGTTGCCGTCACGCCTTCGCCGGAGCGCTCTGCGTTGTGGGGGCGGTTCGCGAACCGCCCCCACACCGTCGCTCATACTTCCACCAGCACGGCGTCGCCCTGGCCACCGCCGGAGCAGATGGCCGCAAGACCTTTTCCGCCTCCTCTGCGCCGCAGCTCGTAGAGGAGCGTCGTCAGGATGCGGGCGCCTGACGCGCCCACGGGATGGCCTAGCGCCAGGGCACCGCCGTTGACGTTGACGATGTCGGGGTCGACGCCGAGTATACGTGTGGAGTGGATCGCTACGCCGGCAAAGGCCTCGTTTATCTCGACCAGGTCCAGGTCGTCCGCGTTCCAGCCTGCCTTCTCGAGCGCCAGCTTGCCCGCGTTGCCAGGCACGGTCAACAGGTTGGGCGGCTCCTCGGCTACTTTGGCGTGCGCCACGATGGAACCGAGCGGTTCGAGGCCGCGCCTTTCGGCGAAGCTCTTGCCCGCGAGCACGAGGGCGCCGGCTCCGTCTGTGACGCCAGGGGCGTTGCCGGCGGTCACGGTGCCGCCCTCGTCTATGGGCTCGAGGGCGGCGAGCTTCTCCATGGTTGTGTCGCGCCGAATCGGCTCGTCCGCCTCCACGTAGGTCGTCTTCCCCTTCTTGCCAGAGACTTTGACGCCGACTATCTCTTCGGGCAGCCGCCCTTCGTCGGTCGCTGCGGCGGCGCGCTTGTGGCTCCTGAGCGCCCACGCGTCCTGCTCTTGGCGTGAGATATCGAACTTCCTCGCGCCTCGTGTGCCGAAGCGGATCATGTTCACGTGCTCGAAGGCGTCGAGCAGACCGTCGTGCATCATGGCGTCGAGCGTGGGCATGTCCCCCATGCGCGCACCCCAACGGGCTTTCGGCAAGAGGTAAGGTGCGTTCGACATGCTCTCCATTCCGCCGGCCACGATCACGTCGTAGTCGCCGGCACGGATCAGGGTCTCAGCTAGCGTCGCGCTCCTCAGCCCAGAGGCGCATACCTGGTTCAGGGTCTCTGTCGTTAGCGAGAAAGTGAGGCCTGCGTGGAAGTTAGCCTGGCGGGATGGGATCTGCCCTACCCCGGCCTGCACCACGATACCGAAGATGGAGTGCTGCAGGTCTCCGTCTTCGATACCGGAGCGGTCTATGGCGTCCCTGATCGCAGCCCCACCGAGTTCGGGGGCTCCAAGGGGGGACAATGCGCCGCCGAACCTTCCGAAGGGCGTCCGCGCCGCCCCGAGGATTACCGTACGTTCCAATGGGACTCCTCTGTCTCGAAGACCAACGACCATAGTCTAACCTTCCTGGGATGAAACGCGCGTTTCGGCAGGCCCAGCCGCCGAAAGGTTGCGACCGAGACGACGTCGTACGGAACCCGCAGGATCACTTCCCAGGTGTACAACCAAGACGAGCGCAACTCCTACTCCCTTGCTCGCACCATGAGACCGTCGTTCCCGCGCAGGCGGGAATCCACAGCGGCTGGCGCTGCGTACATTCAACCAGAAGTGAAATACCAGATTACCTATCACATGCTATCTTCTCGGAAGATAGTGGCATGACAAGGAGAATCCATGAGAGTAAAGAGGTTGGATCACATAGCACTCTACATGGGCGATAGGGATGCTGCCACCGGGTTCTTGACAACGCACCTCGGGTTCCACGTCGTGGACCACACGGAACGTTACACTCTGGTAGGGGCCGGTGGCAGGCTCGGCAAGCTCACCCTGTTCGACGCCCCGCAGGGCAAAACACCCTCTCCGGGGGAGATCGAACGCATAACCATACGCGTGGCCGACCCGGAGGCCGCCGCAGCGAGACTCCCGCGAGAGGCCGGGCCTGAACCCCGCGACGGAGGGTATTCTTTCACAGGCCCTGAAGGGCTTCCGCTCGCCCTGGTTTCTGGGGAAGGAGAGTTCGCGGACTACGACCTCGATGGCTTCGTCCTGCGATCGGGATCGCCCGAGGAGTCCGCGCGCACTTTCGTCGAGTTGGGCTTCGCCCCGGGAGACGGGGCTACCACCGTGAAGGCGGGCGACTACCTGATACGACTCACCGGCTCCTCGCCGGATGCGAACGGAGGAGGCATGCTCTTCCACGTCGGTTGCCTTGTAGACTCGGCGGAGGATCACCGCAAGGAGGCCGAGGAGCGGGGGCTGGAGGTCCAGGACTTCGTCGATGGTCCGAATACCCTCGCTGTCTTCATCCGAGGGCCCGAGGGCGTGAGCGTGGAATACGTGGAGCACAAGTCCACGTTCTCCCTGACCTAGAGTAGCACCGGTGCGCGTCGTCATCGCCGGCGGCGGGCTCGCTGGCCTGACCGCTACCCTGAGGGCCAGGGAACTTGGCGCGCACGCAACCCTGCTGGAGAAGGGAGCCTGTCCCGGCGGGTCCTTCGTCTACTCCAGCGGCTATATCTGGTCGTATGTGGATCTGCCGACCTTCCGCAGGGAGGCGCCAGGCGGGGACGCTATTCTCCAGAGGCTCATTTTCGAACGGCTCGGGTCCTGCCTGACTTGGCTGGAGGTCGCAGGAGGCGATGTCATCGCGCGGGAGACGGGGAACCCCCTCACGTTCGGCGCCCGCTTCGACCCCAAACGAACGGTCTCGGCGCTGGTTGACCGTATAGAGACCTCAGGAGGCGAGATACTTGCAGACACTGCGTTAGAGGAGCTACTGGAGGACACCACGGGACGTGTAACCGGCGTGCTGGCCCGATCCTCCGAGGGCAAGAAGGAGTACGATGCTGACGCCGTCATCCTTGCCTCCGGGGGCTTCGCCGGCGACCCCGAGCTGGTCGAGCACCACATAATCGGGGGACCTGGAAGGATGCGGATGCGGGCGCACCCAAGGAGTACTGGCGACGGTTTTCGGGCGGCGCTGCAGAAGGGCGCACTCGCAAGTGCCGGGCTCGACGAGTTCTACGGCCGCAACCTGCCAGCTCCCCCGGCCGATTTTCCTCCTGAAAGATTCGTGGAGGTCTCTCAGCTCTACGGCCGCTACGCCGTGGCTGTCAACGCCAGCGGCGAACGCTACGCTGACGAGGGCGCGGACTGGTCTGAGACGGCCCTGACAAGGGCCACGGCACACCAGCCCGGACTCTACGCCTGGTATGTTCTCGACGCCAGAGGGCTCGAAGGCCGCGTGCGCGAGCGGACCGCGAAAGAGATGGTCGAGACGGCAAGGAGCACGGGCGGAACCGTCATCGAAGCTGCAAGCCTCACGGAGCTTGCGGACAGACTCGCTGAACGTGGCGTGCCCCGCGAGACCTTCCTCCGCACCCTGGAGGAGTACAACGCTGCCGCCGCCGCGGGTGGAGATCTTTCTCCCCCGAGGAGTGGACACCCCTGGCCCTTGCGCGTTCCTCCCTTTGTGGCTGTAAAGGTCGCGCCATCCATAACGCACACGGTAGGCGGGCTCGCCGTGGACACGGGCTGCAGGGTGCTGCGAGGGACGGACGGACGGCCCATCCCAGGCCTCTACGCCGCGGGGGTCGAGGTCGGCGGGGTCTCCGTCGGCGGGTACACGAGCGGCCTCGCCTCGGCCCTCGTCTTTGGTGGCACCGCAGCGGAGTCGGCGGTCGCAGATATGCAGGAGCTAGATAACCTCTAGCCCGTCGGGTGGTACTCCGCGCGTGCCAGAGATACTGGTTCTAGTAGAATGCGGTTCCGGAAAGCGACCTTTGGGGAAAGGTGATGGACCTTGGCGAATATAGGCGACTACGAGAGAACCTACGCAGACTTCGACTGGGAGACGCCGCAGAGGTTCAACTTCGGGCGTGACGTGGTGGACCGGTGGGCCGCGCAGGACCGTGCGGCCATGGTCTGGCTCGGAACGGACGGCGAGGAACGCCGCCTCGACTTCGCCCAGTTTTCCGTCCTCTCGAACAGCTTCGCCAACGCGGCGAGAGCACTTGGTATAGAGCGTGGCGACAGGGTGATGGTCCTACTTGGCAAGGTGCCCGAGTGGCACGTGATCCTGACGGGCCTCTTGAAGCTAGGGGCTATTGCCATCCCGTGCGCCCCTCAGCTCAGGGCCGGCGACCTGAAGTTCAGGGCCGGGCACTCGGGATCTGTGGCCATGATCTCGGGCCCTGAAGGCATCGAAGAGGTCGAGAAGATGCGCCAAGACGTCCCAGGTCTAGAACACTTCATCTCTCTGGGCGGAGAGCGCGACGGGTGGGAATCCTACGAGACGTTGATGGAAGGGCCTTCTGAGGACTTTACGGCTGAGGACACTACGGCCGATGAGGGTGCGTTCATCCTCTACACTTCGGGTACGACGAAGCATCCCAAAGGCGCTCTGCACACCCACGGCTACACGTATGCCAAGTGGATGGAGGCCAGGTACTGGCTCGACCTCAGGGAGGGCGACAGGCTGTGGTGCACCTCGGGAACGGGCTGGGCCAAGAGCATCTGGAACGTATTTCTGGGGCCGTGGAGCCAGGGGACGGAGATCTTCTTCCACGAGGGCGGTTTCGACCCTGCCGAACGCTTGGAGCTGATGGAGCTCTACGACATTTCGGTCCTCTGCCAGGCCCCGACCGAGTACCGGCTCCTCGCCAAGACCCCGGAACTGGAACGCGCGAACCTTGCCTCCATTCGCCACGCCGTCTCCGCCGGAGAACCGCTGAACCCGCCCGTTATCGAGCGCTGGAAAGACCTTCACGGCCTGACCATCTACGACGGTTACGGGCAGACCGAGAACACCCTGCTCGTCGGCAACTATCCCGGCCTCGACTTACGACCGGGCTCGATGGGCAAACCGTCTCCTGGCTGCGACGTGAAGATCGTCGACCCCGAAGGTAACGAGTGCCAGCCTGACGAGCCTGGCGACATAGCCCTCTTCGGGCGCATACCCGCGCTGTTCGAAGAGTATTGGGAACAGCCCGACGCGACGGAGGCTGTCTTCCGAGACGGCCACTACCTGACCGGTGACAGGGCTTACAGAGACGCGGACGGCTACCTCTGGTTCGTTGGCCGTTCGGATGACGTCATCCTCTCTGCCGGTTATCGCATCGGGCCCTTCGAAGTCGAGAGCATCCTCATCGAGCATCCCGCGGTCGTCGAGAGCGCCGTCGTACCCTTGCCCGACGAGGACAGGGGAAGCGTGGTCAAGGCGTTTATCGTCGTTGGCGAAGACTACCAGCCTTCGGAGGATCTGGCGAAGGAGATCCAAGCCTACTGCAAGGAGAACACAGCCCCGTACAAGTACCCGCGCAGCATAGCGTTCATCGACGACCTCCCCAAGACGACGAGCGGCAAGATCCGTCGCGTCGAACTGCGAGAGGAATGAAGGCCACAGGTATCAGATGTCAGGGAAAGGTTTCTTGCAACACTGCCATGCAGGCCTGAAGCCTGGGGTCTGTGACTGACCTGCGTGCGCTCGCGGGCGAGGACTTCTGCTACCTGACGACGACGGGGAGGGTAACGGGGAGGCCGCACGAGATCGAGATCTGGTTCGCCCTCGTACCCGGAGCACATACCCTCTACATGCTCTCGGGAGGAGGTAACCGCTCGGACTGGGTGAAGAACCTCCGCCGCTATCCTGATGTGGAGGTCCGCATAGCGGGGGAGCGTCTTGGCGGTCGCGCCCGCGAGGCCAAAGACGCCGAAGAGGACGAGCTGGCGCGGAGGTTGCTGGTCGAGAAGTACGAGAGCAGTCCGGGTCGCCTGGAGAGCTGGCGCCGCAGAGCGCTGCCCGTGGTGGTGGACCTCGCGAAGTAGGGGCTACGCGGGGGTGGCGCCAAAGAGCGAGGACTGCGGCAGGAGGGCATGTTGGGGCTATCTGGAAGAATCGAGGTGAGGATAGGGTCGTGCGGGCCAGAGCAGCCAGTTCGGAAGACGCAGAAGCCATAGCCCGCATCTACAACGAGGGCATCGAGGAGCGCATCGCGACGTTCGAGACCAGCCCCCGAGCGGCACGGGAGATACAGGCCTGGTTCGATGGGACTCACCCTGTCGTGGTGGTGGAGGAAGAAGGGGAGGTGATCTCCTTTGCCAACACCACGGCCTACAGCCCCCGCGGGTGCTACTCCGGCGTGGCCGAATTCTCCGTATACACCGCCAGCGAGGCCAGGAGCCGCAGAGCAGGCACCCTGGCGATGAGGGCGCTCATGGAAGCAGCGGAGGAGGCCGGCTTCTGGAAACTCGTCGCGCGTGTCTTCGTGGAGAACGAGCCGAGCCGGAAGCTCCTACTCTCTTTGGGCTTCCGGGAGGTGGGAGTCCATGAGAAACACGCCAGGCTCGACGGAGTATGGCGCGACGTCGTAGTCGTCGAGCGACTTCTTCCGGCCAATCTCTAGACTTCCTTGAAGATGCGCTCCGAGGCCGAGATGGGGTCGAGTTCCCTGTTGTAGACCTTCTCGACGAGCTCAGTATCCTCGCGGGCCAGGCGCTCGTGCATCTCTTTCTCCAGGCGGTTCGTGGCCCACGAGACGACGAAGTCTCTCAGGGCGGCCCGCCGCCTTTTGCCGAGCCTGCCGTCCTCCTCGAGGAATTGACGGTGCTTCGCTATGGTGTCTTTCAGTTCCTCGACGCCCTCGCCTGTATCGCCGCGGGTCATCACGATCGGTGGGAACCATGGGTCGGGGTCGAGCTCGTGTCCGATCTCCAGTATGGAACGCACCTCTGAAGCGGCGTTCTTCGCCTGCGGGTTATCCGCTTTGTTGATGCAGAAGACGTCCGCTATCTCCATCACCCCGGCCTTGAGCGCCTGCACCGAGTCGCCGGTTCCCGGCTGCAGGCAAAGCACCACCGTATCTGCAGCCGAGGCGACCTCGACCTCTCCTTGCCCAACCCCGACGGTCTCGTAGATCACCACGTCGCAGCCGCCCGCATCCATCGCAATGGCGGCGAGCCGCGAGCCGCCGGCGAGCCCGCCCAAGTGTCCCCTGCTACCCATCGAGCGGATGAAAACGCCGGGGTCGAGGAAGTGGTCCGAGAGCCTTATGCGGTCGCCAAGGATCGCACCCTTCGAGAACGGGCTCGAAGGGTCGACAGTGACCACCCCGACCCGCCTCTCTTCCTGCCTGTAGAGCTCTATGAGCTTCGCGATGATGCTGCTCTTGCCGACGCCTGGCGGCCCTGTGAAACCGACCGTAAGGGCTCTACCGGTCTCGGGGTAGATCTCTGCGATTATCCCGGCCGTCTCTTCGTCTTCACGTTCTATCTTCGAGATCACCCGCGCCAGCGCCCGACGGTCGCCCGCGAGCAACCGCTCTACGAGCCCTTTCTTAGCCAAGCTGGGTCCGATCTTCTACGCCCACTCCGTCTGGAGGTCCGGCGAGTCGGCCAGCGTCTGGAAGACGACGCAGTACTGCTCTGTCTTCTGGCGCAGGTTCTCCAACTGTTCTTCGGTAGCCTCAGGCGCCACGATGTCGAAGCTGGTGCGGATAGTCTCGAAGCCGACGGGGACGTCCTCGGAGACGCCGAGCGTTCCGGCGAGATCTATCTCCCCCGTCACGGTGACCTCGATGCGCTCGGTCTCTATCCCCATGGCCTCGGCGACCATCTGGCAGGTTACCTGGGCACAGGCTGCCAACGCTCCCAGCAGAAGGTCTCCTGAACAAGCGACC
>DASTKM010000111.1:0-4624 GCA_035715885.1 Rubrobacter sp. | reverse complement strand
GCCTGGTCGGCCTGTTCGCGGGGGTTCTCCCCGAAGACGGCCGAGCATCCGGCGAGCACGAATGCCGAGAGCAAAATTACAACGACGGGCGCCAGGCGGTTTATCATGTACCTCATGAGTGAAAGCAGTCTACCTCTCTTGGATGCTCTCAGGCTACGTTCCTTTCCTGGAGGTGCCAGGCGCGTGCTCGGCCGGCTTCTGGGCCGTCGAAAAAAGGAGCCGGCGCCGGACCTGGCCTTGATCTCGCTGGCGGCGTCCGCCATCCGGGAGTACGCCGGGAAGCACGCCGCCCTCTTCGAGCGGGCTGAGCGGCTGCGGGAGAAAGCCGACCGGTTGGAGAAGGCAGGAATTCCGAGCGAGAGCGCCGCCAACCGCGCGGAGCGCGCCAGGAGGGAGGTCCAAGCCGGACTCCTCGCCCTCCGCGCTTCCTTCGCCTCATCCGTGGGAGGGAGTGCTGGAGAGCGGGCCTTCGACCATGTGATCGAGCGCCTGTACCCGACGCTTGGCGTCCAGGGCCAGTAACCCCGGCGCTCCTCGCGAAGCGTTCGTTCTTTTCCGCTCCTATTCTCCTGAGGTCAGAGACCCGTAGGTATCCATGGCGAACTTGCGTGCCCGGGGTCCAGTCCTCGGGTGGAGGAACAGGAAGCCTACGGCTGCAACGAGGACGAGGAATAGCAGGCGACCGCCCCGTCCACCGCGCTCGCGGACCTTCTCGCCCCGTATCCGTTTGCTGCCCTTGCTGGCGGCGCCCGCCGCGGCCTCGACTTGGCCGCGGAGCTTATCGTCGTCCCACAGTTTGGTTATGATATCGGCGGGATCCTCGCCGGAGAGCTGGTCCACTATGGAGCGGGCCGACTCGACAAAGGTGCGGATGTTATCCCTGAGGTCGTCGTCGTAGAGCAGACGCTCGATCACCGGCTTGGCGCCGGCATAGGCCGCGGCCAGCGTCGCCATCGGGACTAGCGAATTGGACTCTGCCTGCTCCTTTAGCCTCTCCGCCCGGCTCTTTCTGCCAAACACGCGAAACCTCCCTCTACTGAATCGTCTGTGCCTGTGACCCCTACATCATACCCGTTTCGCCGGGCCTCTACCCTGTCGAGCCAAGCGGCTCCACCCTGACCCACAGAGCCTCCCCATCGACCGTTATCCTCTCAGAGCCGCCACCAGGTGCGCCCGCGTCGAGGGAGAGCTCCTTTGCCAGTACTTCGGCCTTGAAGTAATCTCCCCAGCGACCTTCCAGAAGGGACGAGATCCTGGGGTTTCCGGAGAGGCCGACGCTGATGCTCTCCTCTATCTCGAAGCCCTTCTCGCGTCTCAGGTTCTGCACCCTGTGGACCAGCTCCCGCACGAGACCCTCGTCTACGAGCCCGGCGTCGAGATCTGTGCGGAGTGCGACGGAGAGACCCCCCTCGCGCTCCAGGGCGTAACCTTCCCTCTGTCCTGGCTCGACGAGCAACTCCTCGGGTGACAGTGTGATCTCCTCTCCTTCCACACCCACGGAGATGCTCTCTCCCGCGGCGGCGCGGGCGCCGACCTCGGGCGCAGCCTCAGCCAGGGCCGTCCTGAGGCCGGGTACGAGCCTGCCGTACCTGGGCCCCACGACGCCGAGGTTGGGCTTGAGGTCGTAGGCCACCACGTCCTCAGCCTTTCCGAAGGCAAGCTCCTTGACGTTCAGCTCGTCGAGCACGATCTCCTTCAGGCTCTCCACGCCTCCTTTGATCCGCGATCCTCCCATGCCATCCGGGGCTTCGTCGACGACGACCACTTCCCTCAAAGGCTGACGGGTCTTTATGGCGGCGGCGTTTCGGGCGGCCCGCCCTAGACTGACCACGCGCCTCGCCGCGGACATCCGCTCCGAGAGATCGTGGTCTATAAGGTCCTCCCTGTACTCGGGCCAGTCGGCGAGGTGCACACTCTCCGGGGCCTCGGCGTCTCGGTTCACTACCAGGTTCTGGTAGAGGGCCTCTGCTATGAATGGAGTAAAGGGGGCTGTGAGCCTGGTGACGGTGACCAGGCACTCGTAGAGGGTGGAGTGGGCGGCCTTCTTGTCTTTATCGTCTTCTCCCTTCCAGAAGCGCCTGCGGCTGCGTCTCACGTACCAGTTGGAGAGCTCTTCCACGAACTCTCCGAGGGCCCTTCCTGCCGCCGTTACGTCGTAGGCGTCGAGCCGCTCCGTCACGGTACGCACCGTGAGCTGCAGTTCACTTAGAGCCCACCGGTCCATCAGGCTTCGGCCCTCGGGCTCGACGTAGTCGTCCTTGGGATCGAAGCCATCGATGCGGGCGTAGGTTACGAAGAAAGAGTAAGTATTCCAGAGGGTGAGGAGATACTTGCGGACGGCCTCGTCGACCTGACCTCTTGAGAAGCGACGTGTATTGCCTGGGCTTGTGGCCGTGTAGAACGCCCAGCGAAGAGCATCGGCACCCTGCTGCTCGAAGACCTCCCAGGGGTCTATGACGTTGCCGAGAGATTTGCTCATCTTCTTGCCCTCGGCGTCGAGGATGTGCCCCAGGACCAGGCAGTTCCTGTACGAGCTCTTGCCGAACAACATCGTCGAGACGGCGAGCAGCGAGTAGAACCACCCCCGCGTCTGGTCGACGGCCTCGCAGATGTAGTCGGCGGGGAACTGGCTCCGGAAACGCTCCTCGCTGGCTTCGCCGTGCGGATAGCCCCACTGGGCGAAAGGCATGCTGCCCGAGTCGAACCACACGTCGAGGACCTCGGGGACGCGGGTGGCCTCCTCGCTCGTCTCGGGGTGCCTCACGCGTACCCCGTCTATATAAGGCCTGTGCAGGTCATCTGGGACGGGGTCTATGGCGAGCTCCTTGAGCTCTCGCTTGCTGCCGACAACGACCGTATCGCCGGAAGTGGTGCGCCAGATCGGGAGCGGCGTGCCCCAGTAGCGCTCGCGGCTCAGGGCCCAGTCTATGTTGTTCTTCAGCCAGTCCCCAAAGCGTCCCCACTTTATGTGCTCGGGGACCCAGTTTATCTTCTCGTTCTCCGATAGAAGCTCGTCGAGCACCGCGGTGGTCCGCCCGTACCAGGCCTTCTTCGCGTAGTACAGCAGAGGTGTACCGCACCGCCAGCAGTGCGGGTAGGCGTGCTCCACCACCTCAGCCCTGAACTGGAGTCCCTTCTCCCTCAACTCCTCGACGAGACCCGGGTCCGCGTCCTTGACGAACTGCCTGGCGAAAGGCCCGACCCGCTCGTCGAAGGTGCCGTCGGGCCTGACGGGGTGGATCATTGGCAATCCGTACTCCCGCCCCGTGCGGGCGTCGTCCTCCCCGTAAGCCGGCGCCGTGTGCACGAGCCCGGTCCCTTCCGTGGTCGTCACGTAGTCCCCGAGAACGACAGTCCAGAGGTTCTCGTAGTCTTCGGCTCGCTCCACAGGTACGTAATCGAAGGGACGGCGGTACCTCTTGCCTTCTAGGTTCCGTCCTTTGGTTTTGGAGACCACTCTGTAGCCGTCCTCCCCGAGCACCTTCACGAGTAGCTCCTCGGCCAGAATCACACGCTCGCCATCTACTTCTACGGTGGCGTATTCCACGTCGGGACCAACGGCGACGGCGGCGTTCGAGACGAGGGTCCACGGTGTCGTGGTCCAGACGAGGAGGCTCGTGTGCTCCTCATCCCGGAGGGGAAACCGCACGTAGACGCTCGGGTCCACCACGGGGTCAGGGTACTGTTGGTAGCCGAGGGCGACCTCGGCGGAGGAGAGGGAGGTCTGGTCGCGGGGGCAGTGGGGGCTAACCTTGAAACCCTCGTAGAGGAGGTCATTCTCGTAGAGGGTCTTCAGGGCCCACCAGACGCTCTCGATGTATGAGGCATCGAGCGTGCGGTAAGGATGTTCCATGTCCACCCAGAAGCCGAGCCGCTCGCTCATCTTCTGCCAGTCCTCGACGTAACGGAAGACGGACTCGCGGCACAGACGGTTGAACTCCTCGACGCCGTAGCGCTCGATATCCGCTTTGCCTTCGAGGCCGAGCTCTTTCTCTACCTGGATCTCTACGGGCAGACCGTGGCAGTCCCAGCCGCCCTTGCGCTCGACCCTGTAACCCTGCATGGTCTTGTACCTGGGGATGAGGTCCTTGAAAGCCCTCGCTAGCGCGTGGTGGAACCCCGGCCTGCCGTTGGCCGTCGGCGGCCCCTCATAGAACACGAAGGGCCTGTCCTCGGGCCTGCCGTGCACAGACCTCTCGAAAGCGTTCGTCCTCTTCCAGAGATCAAGGATCTCCTCCTCGAGCCTCGGAAAATCTACCTGCGGGCTGACCTTATCGAACTTCATGGTGCTGACCTCCTCATACAAAAGCTCCCGCCCCAGGGCGGAGCGTCGCTCCACCGTAGGGACGGGAGCCTGCATGAGGCCCTCGCGGTACCACCCTACTTGTCCGGAACCTCGCGGCTCCGGTCCTCTCAGTGGCGTCGCGGTCTCCCGTAACGCACGCGCTGTAACGGGCTCGCCCGGCCGGTCCTACTAACCGTCTAGGCCACTCTCGCCTTCCGCTTTCGGCCGGCGGCTCTGGGAGGATATTCGGGCCGCGTCCCGCGCCGGGCTTCCACCGTCCCCGGCTCGCTCAGAGGGGGTTCTGCGACCCTACTCGTTCCCGTCATCGCCTGTAGAGAG
>DASTKM010000110.1:0-3585 GCA_035715885.1 Rubrobacter sp. | reverse complement strand
CTTACAGCAATGATCTCCCGTCTTGGCGGGTTGGAACCCCTCGAGATCTTCCCGGTGTTGGGCCCGGCCCTGCTCCTCTTACCGGCACTGGCCTGCTACACCCTTGCGCGAGGGCTTTGGGGATGGCCCTACGGCGTTGCGGCCGCCCTCTTAGCCGGAGTGCTCAACGGCGGCACCTACTACTTCAACGACGCCAAGTACCCGAACCTCGTCACCTCGCAGTTCTTGCTTGTGGTCATCATAGCCGCGCTAACCGGATTCTACGATGCGCCCTCACCGCGCAGAGGTCTCGCTTTGGCGCTGGTTGGCTCCTCAGTAGTTCTCTACCATCCGGTAGTTAGCCTGTATGAGGCGGCGCTGCTCGTGCTTGTTTCAGTGTACTTCCTGCCTTATCTGCTCGCGCACGAGCGCGCGAAGGGGCTCGCGATGCTCTCTTCACTCGTGCTCCTGGGCTCTCTCTCCATTCTCTACGCCTGGGATACCTACGACCTCCCGCAGACGCTCGCCGGCCTCATGGGCGCGTCGGAGGCGAGCACCACGGATACCGCCGTGGGCATAGCGGTGGGGACGCAGGTCCCTTACCCACTCGACTTGCTGGTCGGGACAGTGGTCACGCAACCGGTTGCGTGGCTCGGTTTGCTTGGCGCGCTCCTCGTGATGACCGAGCTGCTAGGGAGGCGCGTGAGTAAACCGCAAGCACTGGCACTTTTCACCGTGCTGCTGTGGGCGTCGCTTCTGTTCTTGGGCAGCCGCATGCCACTGACCGGTTTCCCGCAACGCTTCGGGCGTGACGTGGGGATTCCGCTTGCCATCCTGGCGGCCCTCAGCTTCGTGACGATCCTACGCTCGTTGGGAGCCCCCAGGAGATCCCAGGCCGTCTTCGTTGCGTCCCTAGTGGTGCTCCTGACGGGAAGTCTCGTAGGGTACAGGGCGGTGCAGAGTCTGGAGAGTGCCAGCGCTAAGAGCGCACAGCTTACGATCACGCCCCAGATCGCCGCCGCCGGAGAGTAACTCGAAGAGAACAACGACGGTGGCAACATCATAGTGAGCCCGCACGCCAACCAGGTGCCTAGCCGCATGATGCTGGCCATAGGGCCATTACTCGGCTCTACAATCCTTCGAGCCCCGTCAGATCATGAACCCGAGAGACCTTCCACCCACGGGGCCAAGACCACTTTGGGACGTTCTCTGGGTCGTGGGGCACCCTAATGATCAGCGTACTGACCGGATCCTGAGCACCTACGACGTGCGCTACATCGTGCTCTACAAGAACATGCCTGACAGGCTAACGCAGAACTACTGGAAGCTTTTCGAAGACCACCTGGACCTTTACCGGATCACCTTCGAGAACGACGATGTCCTTATCGTCGCAAGGCGCGGTACCTGAACCAGGTACTCGGTAAGCGCGAGCGAAAGGGCAAGTTACTCTCGCAGGCCAGACCTGGCCTACCGCCGCAGCCTGTGCAGGAGAACCTTCACCCCACTCGCGGGCTGCTCGACGGTGATCTCTTCCGTTGCATCCTCGAACCCGTATCTCTCCATAGCTTCAAGAAAGACCGGCGCTTCGTCACGGTGGGGATCGGCGAAGATCGCCTCACCGCCGGGCGCGAGCAACTTTGGTACGAGGTCGGCGATGGCAGCAGCGTTCTTACGCTCGTAGAGGACGTCCGCGGCGAAGATCAGGTCGTAGGTTCCAATACCCTCTGTATCCGGTTCGCGCCAGTCCAGAACTGAGACTTTCGGTTCCCGGTGAAGGTTCGTGCGGGCATTGTAGGTTGTGAAATCGAGAGCGGCCTCGTAGTGGTCTGTAGCAAGGACTTCGGCACCTTGGGCGAGCGCGAGTATGGTGGGCAACCCGACGCCGCACCCCAGCTCGATGGCGTGAGTACCCGCAAGGTCGCGTTTCGAGAGGTGACGGGCCAGCGCGAGGCCGCTCGGCCAGAGTTCGGCCCAGTAAGGGAGCCTCTCATCGCGGTCGAAGTCTTCCTCGTCGATCAGGTCGTCCGCTGAGACGGGGTGGGTTATGCGGTATGTCCTGTCCCCGACCTCGACCGTGGATTCGGCCAGCCCGGTAAGGCCGCGGAGATGGGCTCGGAGCCTATCCAGGGTTAGTCAGCGGCCTGCGGGGGCGGCTTCGTGGGAAGCGCGTTCCTCACGCTCGGTGGCGGCGAGTGCCGCAATGCTGTAGCGTCCGAAGACGTCCTCCAGCGCCTCGCGGGCCTCGTCCCAGACTTTGCTCGTGGCGCAGAGCGGGGCGTCGGCTATATAGCAGACCCCGCCCGCTGAGCAGCGGGCTGGACGGATCTCACCGTCCAGAATCTCGACGACGTCGAGGACGGAGATCTCCTCCGTAGGCATCGCGAAGCGGTATCCCCCGTGCGCCCCGCGGCGGCTCTCTATGATGTTCGCCCGGCGAAGCTCGCCGAAGATCTGCTCGAGGAACCTCTCGGGGATGTGTTGGCGGCGGGCCAGCTCGGCCACCCCGAGCGGGCAATCTCGCTCATCGAGCGCCAGCTCCATGAGCGCACGAACCGCATACTTGCTCTTTTGCGTAAGCCTCAAGAGATAATCACCCGACCAACAGAAGCGTACCGCCAGAAGAGATTGTAGCAGAAATACGCAGGTGACGACCCCCGGCATGCGCGCATGCCGGGGGTCTCGGTCCCTTGGGGCTATGCCTTGTCGACGGCCCTTTCCATCTCCCTGGCGTCGGCCCTGATCTCTTTCTTGAGATCCCGCTTGGCCCGCTCGGTCGCCTCGTCGACCGCCCGCTCGACCGTAGCTTCCCCGACCACGATCAGGGCCGCCTCGCTGTTGTCGAGCATCTCCCCAACCTCCTTGAGGTCCTGGCGCGACATGCCGCCCTCCAGGTGGCCGATCAGGGCGCCGGCTCCCGCACCCAACAGACCGCCTACCAGGATGGAGGGAGGGAAGATCAGGCCCATGGCCGCCCCAACAGCCATCCCAGCCCACCCACCGTGCTGGGTCGGCTTCTCTATCTTGTCTACGATCTTGACCTTGCCTTCTTCGTTCTTGGTAACTACGGCCGCATCGTAGGTACCCACGATGTGCTCCCGGTGCATCTCCTTCAACGTCTCGAGGTCTGCCTTGGCGTCATCGACATTCTCATACTCGCCCGCGTAAAGGAACATCGGGTTGTCGCTCATAGAGCACTTCTTTCCCATTCTCCGTCGGTCCATCTCGCCCACCTTGCGATTCTCCGGTCTTGCATGAGAGCTATCCTGGTTTCCCTCATCTCCCTGGTTGTTCTGCCTCCACGTCGATCGTAGTCTAGACTACTATTGCACGGAGCACGCAGGATCTACTCTGTTACGTGCCGTCACCGTCGTGGTCCACGTTGCGGTCCAGGTACCGTTGCATGGCGTCCTCGATCCGCTGCCCGGTAACCAGGAAGACGGCGCTCCCGCCGATGTCCACGCCATGGTCGGAGATGCGCTCCAGGTAATGGACCATCAAGGCCGCCCGCATCCGCCACTCGGGCGCGCCGCCTCCCCCCTCAGACGGGTTGGCGATGAGGTTCATGGACTCTGAGTAGAGGAGGTCCACCTTGTCGTCCTTCGCCTG
>DASTKM010000109.1:0-30201 GCA_035715885.1 Rubrobacter sp. | reverse complement strand
TCGGCTGGCAGCGGGTCGAGGATGCGTCCGGCCGTGTCGAGGGCGCGGTGGATGAGCGTCCGCATCCTGCGCGCCTGTATACCCTTGTTGACCGGATAGACGGGAACGAAGCGTCCAGCGTGCGGTCCTTCGTCCGCCCCTGGATCATCGACGACCTCGATGCTTCTTGCGGCTATCTGAATACCGTAGCGGCTCTGGACCTCGCCGGAAGCGACCACCCGAACCTCGGGGAGCAGCTGGTTCATAAGCCAGCTCCTGCCCCAGACCGTCACGGGGATGTATCCCGTGCCGTCGTAGAGTTGGGCCGAGAAGCCGGGGGCTCGTCCCCTGACAGGTTTGCCCACGGGGCGCGTGGAGACCACCGTGCCGAAGACCGTTGCCCTCTCCCCCACGCGCAACTCAGAGATCCTCTTCACGTTGGACAGATCCTCGTGGCGCGATGGGTAGTGCGAGATCATGTCGGCCAGCGAGGCTATGCCGAGGTCGCCGAGTGCGGCCTCGATCCTCGGTCCGACGCCGGGAAGCTCGGTCACAGGACGCGAACGAAGGTCGGTCAGGGTCGTGCGCGCGGGGAGAGGAGCCCCCTGCGCCCCGCCGCCCCTATAAGTGGGCAACGCCATAGGCTCCAAGGCCTACGTGGGAACCGACGACCCCCCCGATCTCAGCCACTAGTTTCTCCTCGACCCCGAGCTGTTCGGCCAGCTCGGAGAGGAGCTCTGGGGCGGCGATGTGCCCGAAGTAGAGCTGACGTCCTGCCTCCGCGGCCGGCCTGACCTCCTCGACGATGGTCGCCATCTGGCGCCTGCGGCCGCGGGTACGTTTGAAAGGAATGATCTCCCCGCCCCCTATCTCGAGCACAGGCCTGACATCGAGGGCTGTGCCGAGGAGACGCTGCGCCCTTCCAATGCGCCCGCTCTTGGCCAGATACTCCAGTGTGCCCACTGCGAAGAGTACCCTCGTCCCTCCGATAGCCCGCACAGCTGCATGCGTGACCTCGTCGAAGTCCCCACCCTCGTCGATACAGCGCAGGGCCTCGAGCAGGATCAACCCAGACCCCATCTCGGCGCTCTTGGAATCGAGTACGTGGACTGGTCTGTCCACCATCCCCGCCGCCTGCAGGGCCGAGTCGTAGGTGCCGCTGAACTTGCTCGAGAGCGTGAGAACGAGGATGTCGTCGTAGTCAGAGAGCGCCTCGTAGGCCTCGACGAAGGTACCGGGGGAGGGTTGCGCCGTCGTCGGGAAGAGGTCGGAGTCGCGCAGCCGCTCGTAGAACTCCTCGTTGGTCATGTCTACCTTGTCCGTATACGCCTCGTCTTCACCGAAGTGGAACGTGAGCGGGACCACCCTGACATCAGGCCGCTCAAGCACACCAGGGGCCAGGCTCGTGGTCGAGTCGGTTACGACCGCCGTGGTCACTCGGCCACCATCTGTAGAGGATACAGCGGCTGTCCGCCATCCCTCGTCTCGACCTCCAGGTCGTCGTCGAGTTCTCTGATTCCGTCGAGTATCCTTTCGAGCTCGGCCTCGGCCAGCTCTTCGCCCTTGAGCAGCGTCAAGATGTCGGCGCCGTCACCAACGATCTTCCTCACGAGCACGAGTGCCGTCTGGCAGGCTCCATTCTCGACGGCCATGAGGTCGCCGTCGAGGAACCCTATATAAGCCCCTTCGGGGACCTCGCGGTCTCCGATGCGGGCGTCGCGCACGGAACGCGTAACCTCGCCGACGCGCAGGGAGTCTGAGATCTCACACATCTCCTCTACCACCTCATCGGGTTCGCCCTCGGCGTCGTACCCGACCATCACGGCGAGACCAGCGGCGAGGTTGGTAGTAGGCACGAGGTACGTCTTCGCCTCTACAAGCTCGCTGACCTGCGCCGCTGTGGGGACGATGTTCTTGTTGTTGGGAAGCAGCACGACGGCTGAGGACCCTGTCTCATCTACCGCCCCGGCGAGGTCGGCTGCGCTCGGGTTCTCGCCCTGCCCGCCCTCGATCACGACTGCCCCCATCTGCTCGAAGAGGGCGCGGTTGCCCTCCCCCCGGCTCGCAGCGACGACGCCCAATCTGGCTGCTGGCCTGTCCTCCGGCCCGCGGGAGCGGATCTGGGCCTCCATGTCATCGACCTTCACGCCGGCCAGGCGGCCGAAGCCGCCCGCGTAGGAGAGGGCACCGCCTGGGTCCTGCGTGTGCACGTGGACCTTGACGACGTCGTCTTGGGCGACCACGAGGACGCTCCTGCCCGAGGCGTATACGTGCTCCTTGAAATCCTCCACATCGCCTTCGAAGCCGTCGACGAGGAACTCCGTACAATAGCCCCAGGCCGCTTCCTGGGCGTGGATAGCCTCCAGGTCGGGCGCGTCGTCCTCGTCCGCTTGGGGGACCTCGATCTCCTGCCCACTAATGCAGGCGTAGACGCCGTCGAGGACCACAGCAACACCCAACCCCCCAGCATCGACGACGCCGGCCTCGCGCAAGACAGCGAGCAGCTCCGGCGTGCGGCGCACCGAATCGTGGGCCGCCTGCCTCGCCGCCCCGACCACCGAAGGCAGGTCGGCGTTCCCTCCTTCGGCGGCCTCGCGGGCGGCCAGGGCCGCATCCTTGATTACGGTGAGCATCGTGCCCTCCACCGGTTCGCGAACAGAGGCGTAAGCCCGCTCTCTCGCGCCTTCCAGCCCGGCGGCGAAGGCATCGGCGTCCAGGGATCTCCTGTCGGCCAGTACCTCGCATGCGCCGCGGATCATCTGGGAGAGTATGACCCCGGAGTTTCCCCTCGCGCCCATCAGCGCGGACCTGGCACAGGCCCTGCTCGCCTCCTGGGCGCTACCGTAAGACTTGCCCGACGTCTCGTTCAACGCTGACGCCAGGGTGAGCAACATGTTCGTGCCTGTATCCCCGTCCGGCACGGGATAGACGTTGAGATCGTTGATCCTGGCGACCTGGGCCTTGACGGCCGCGTGGGCCGCAGCAACCATGTAGGCCACCTCTATCGCCATCGCAAAGAATCCCTCATTGCTCCTCTCGAGAGGCTTCCGGTAGACCACTCCCCACTGTAGGACATCGTCGACAATCTGGTACAATCACCGCCCGACGTCCGGATGCGGATTGCGAGTCGCGTTTTCCGGGGTCCCCAAATTCGACCGGTATCCTAGCACAGGAGAAGTTTCGTGGCGAAAGTTTGTTATTCATGCGGAAAGAAGCCAGACTTCGGCAACGCGCGCAGCCACTCGCTGAGGGCGACGCGCCGTCGCAGAGACCCGAATTTGCAGAAGGTCCGTATCCAGGAAGGCTCGGCCACGCGGCGTGAGTGGGTTTGCACCTCATGCCTCAAGAGGTTCAAGGTGAAGAAGGCCTCCATAGGAGCGCCATCTTCCGCGTCGCAGGCCGTCTAGCCCTCAGGGGTTGCTGAGCGAGGCGCGTTCACGAAGCTTCGCCATAAGGTCAGCCATCTCCATCGCCGACACGGCGGCCTCGAAACCCTTGTTGCCCATCTTCGTGCCGGCGCGTTCTATGGCCTGTTCGATCGACTCCGTGGTAATGACCCCGAAGATCACGGGTACCCCGGTCTCCAGCGCCACATTCGAGATGCCGCCTGCGGCCCCGCCTGCGACGTAGTCGAAATGGGCCGTTGCGCCACGTATTACCGCCCCTAGGCAGATGAGCGCGTCGTAGCGTCCCGAAAGGGCCAGCTCTCTGGCGACGACCGGTATCTCGTAGGAACCCGGCACCCATACGACGTCAGCGGCCCCCGCCTCGCCCCCGTGGCGCCGGATCGCCTCGATAGCCCCTTCCAGCAGCGCCTTGACGACAAAATCGTTGAAGCGCGAGGCAACTATCCCGAAGGATCTCCCCTCAGCAGAGAGGTTCCCCTCGATGTGGTTGACTCCCTCCACGCTAGCCTCCTACAGTAATCTCCGGATTGCTTGGTCCACCAGGGTAGTACACATCACCTGCTGGTCGCAGAAAGATCCTGATGCCCGCAAAGAGGATAGACCTCTTCGCAAACCACTCTAGAACTTCTCGAAGACGTGGTTCAGCTTCTCTCGCTTCGTCTTCAGGTACCGCTCGTTGTGGCCGTTGGGCTCCATCTCGATCGGGACACGCTCGGTGATCTCGAGCCCGAAGCCTCTGAGTCCGACGACCTTCGTCAGGTTGTTGGTAAGAAGACGGATGCGCTTGAGGTCGAGATCCTTGAGGATCTGGGCCCCGACCCCGTAGTCTCTCAGGTCGGGCGCGAGGCCGAGCTTCTGGTTCGCCTCGACGGTATCCATCCCCTCATCCTGCAGATGGTAGGCCCTCATCTTGTTCAAGAGCCCGATGCCCCGACCTTCCTGCTGCATGTATGCAATGACGCCTTCGCCTTCCGCCGCGATGGAGCTCATCGCGGCCTCCAGTTGTTCGCCGCAGTCGCAGCGCAGGGAGTGAAATGCGTCGCCGGTCAGGCATGCCGAGTGGACCCTGACGAGCACATCGTCTTTACCCTCGGGCTCGCCCATGACGAGCGCGACGTGGGTAAGTTCATCTATGTCGTTCTCGTAGGCGCGCAGCCTGAACTCCCCGAACGGGGTGGGCAGCCGCGCCTCGACGGCGCACCTGACCTGCGTCTCGAAGGCGTGACGGTACTCGATGATCTGGGCCACCGTCACCAGCTTGACGCCGTGCTCCCTGGAGAACCTCTCGAGGTCGGGTACACGGGCCATCGTGCCATCCTCCTTCATGATCTCGCAGATCACACCCGCAGGCTTGAACCCGGCCATCCTGGCGAGGTCGACGGCGGCCTCTGTCTGGCCGGCGCGCTGCAGGACACCACCGGCCTTCGCCCGCAAAGGGAATACGTGTCCTGGCATCACGATGTCTTCCGGGCCGGTCGCCTCGTCCACGGCGACCCTGCAGGTGTGGGCCCTGTCGGCGGCGGATATGCCCGTCGTGATGCCCTCCTTCGCCTCGATCGAGGCCGTGAACGCTGTACCCATCCTCGAAGCGTTGTGGGTGACCATCTGTGGTATGTCGAGGCGGTCGACGATCTCCCCCGCCATCGGAAGGCAGATCAGACCGCGACCGTGGACGGCCATGAAGTTGATGTCGTCCGCAGTAACAAGCTCGGCGGCCATGGTCAGGTCGCCCTCGTTCTCACGGTCCTCGTCGTCACAAACGATGACCATCTTGCCCTGCTTGATGTCCTCGACGATCGCCTCTATAGGGCTAAAAGGCATCTGCGGCACTCCTCTCGAAGGTTGAAAGTCTCCCTACCAGGCGCGGCTCGAGCAGCCGCTCTACGTACTTACCTATAATGTCGGCCTCGAGGTTTACCCTGCTCCCTGCCCCGAGCTCCCCCAGGTTCGTGTTCGCGCGGGTCTGGGGCAGTATCGAGACCGTAAAAGTGCCATCTCCGATCGAGACGATCGTCAGGCTTATACCGTCGACGCAGATGCTGCCCTTCTCGACGCAATAGCGGAGCACTGTCCCGGGAGCCCCGAACTCCCAGATCTCCGCGTCGCCCTCGGGCCTAACCCCGAGCGCCTCGCCAACGCCGTCCACGTGTCCCTGCACGATGTGTCCTCCGAACCTGCTCCCCGCGGACATCGCCCGCTCCAGGTTGACAGGACTGCCGACGGCGAGGTCCCCGAGCGCCGTGCGCCTCAACGTCTCGGGCATGGCGAAGAAAGTGAGCGTCATGCCATCGACCTCGCTGACCGTCAGGCACGCCCCGTTCACACAGACGCTGTCGCCAGCGCGGGTGCCCTCAGACACCCTGCCGACGGAGATGCTCAAGCGCAACATCTCGTCCTCCCCGATCGAGGAGACACGCCCAACTTCCTCAACAAGCCCGGTGAACACGTTCCTCCTCTCCGCCAGGATAGAGCGTTACGGCGACGTCATCGCCTACTCTCCCAACCTCCGAGACCGAGAATTGCAGCGACTCTGCCACCTTCGTAGCCCTGAGCGCTCCGATCATGGGCACGCCCTCAGATCCGAGGAGCTTCGGCGCGTAGAACAGGGTCAGCTTGTCGGCGAGCCCCATACGGACGAATCGCGTAGCCGTCTCTCCCCCGCCCTCGACGAGCAGGCCTCGCAACCCGCGTCTGCCCAACTCATCCAGAATGTAGACGAGGTCGAGACCCTCCTCCGAAAGCGGGATCACAACCACCTCGACACCAAGCCTCTCCAACTCCTTTTCACGACCGCCGAGCGCGGGCTCAGAGGCGAAGACGACGACGGGAGTCTCTCCCGCGCTCTTGGCGAGCTTGCTCTCCTGGCTGATCGTCAGATGAGGGTCCAGCACCACGCGGGTTATACGGGGTGACCGTACAGGAAGATCCCGGGCCGTAAGCATAGGGTCGTCCGTCCGCACGGTGTTCGCGCCGACCAGTACCGCCCCGGCCTCGGCCCTGAGCTCGTGGGCCCGCAGCCTCGCGTCTTTGCCCGTGACCCACCTGCTGTCACCGCCGGACGCGGCGATCCTACCGTCGAGGGTGGTAGCTAGCTTGAGGTGGACGAACGGCTTTCCGGTCTGCATGTGGTGGAGGAACTGTTCGTTTTGCCGCTCGAACGCAGGGTCGTCCAGTACATCGACCTCGACGCCGGCCTCGCGCAGTATCCGGACGCTGCTGCCCTGCATCCTGGGATCAGGGTCTAGGTGGCCGACGACAACGTGCGAGATGCCGGCCCGCATGATGGCCTCGACGCAAGGCGGCGTCCTGCCGTAATGGTTGCAGGGTTCGAGCGTTACGTAGAGCGTGGCCCCACGCGAAGCCCCTCCGGCCCTAGATAGGGCCACTATCTCGGCGTGGTCCTCTCCTGCCCTGGAATGCCAGCCCTCGCTTAGCAAGCTGCCGTCGCGGGCGACGACGGCCCCCACTAGAGGGTTCGGCGCAACCGAGTAACGCCCGCGCTCGGCGAGGCAACGGGCAAGATCCATCATAGAATCCCGCAGCACGTTTTCCTTTCTCCCATCCGGACTCTGACCGTCGGCGCCGGACTACGGTTCGCACCGGATACGAACCTTCACCGGCTCAACCTCCAAGGAGGCTCGCGGGCTCCCCGGCAGGGACACAAGACGACCCTGTCAGGCTCACCGCCGGTGCGGGAATTCCACCCGCCCCCGAAAGTTACGCAGCAAGCTATACCACAGAAGGCCCAAGGCAGCAAGGAAAGGTTTTGGCATTTCAGCTAGTGCTGACTAGCTCTCTGGCCGGCTTCGATAATCCTGCGCATCTCCGCCGCTGGATCGCCTTTGAAGACCGCCGAACCGGCGACTAGGACCTGGGCGCCTGCTCTGACCATGAGCGGCGCGGTCTCGACCGTGATACCGCCGTCCACTTCGACGGGGACGTCGGTCTTCTCCTTGAGGTGCCTGACCTTCTCGACCATCTCGGGGATAAAGGCCTGGCCTCCGAAGCCGGGGTTGACGCTCATTACGTTCACGTAGCTCACGTACGGCAGCGCCCACTCTATAGACTCGGGAGGCGTCGTCGGGTTGAGGGCGACGCCTGCCTCACAACCGCCGGTTCGGATCAGGTCGAGCGTGCGGTGCAGGTGCGTGACGACTTCGGGTTGGACCGAGATGCTGACGACCCCGGCCTCGATGAAAGATGGGATCAGGTTGTCAGGGTTCGTTACCTGGAGGTGGGCGTCGATGGGTAGGTCGACCGCGGCGGCGAGCGAGGCCGCCACAGCGGGCCCCACGGTAAGGTTCGGGACGAAGTGGTTGTCCATCACGTCGAAGTGTATGAGCTCGGCTCCACCCCTTTCGGCCCTCCGCACTTCCTCGGCCAGTTCCGAGAAATCGGCCGCCAGTATCGATGGGGCGCCGATCACCCTGTCACCGAGCCTACCGAAAAACGTCAAGAGATCTGCCTCCCGAATCGAGTATCCAGAGAGGGCCATTCTACAGAAAGGGCCCCAGGCGAACTCATCGGCGGTCCTGACTTCGAGGCTACCTCCTGGAGGCTAACTGCGTAAAGATCGTACCTCTCACTCGGTGTCTCGACTGGGGTGAAGCCGGACAGGCGTTGGAGCGATCCGGTCAACTGTGAGTCTTTTGCGACCATCACGTAGTCCACGTTGTTGCGGCGCAGGATCTCGACGGCTTTCTGCAGCGTAGTCCCGCTGAAGAACTCCTGCACATCCAGCGAACCCTGGGGCACCTCGATCTGGCCCGGCGCCCGCTTCTGTAGCTCGGGGAGGACTCTCAGCACCAATCCTCCTCTGCGGCTGACGACGTTAGCCTCGGAGGAGTAAGCGGGGATACGGGCGCACTGGATGTCGGGCGCAAGCACGACAACGGAGGAGCGCATCTCGTCGCGAAACCAGGGAAAGATGGGATCAGAAGGGTAAAAGCCAGCCTTGCGGCTAGCCTCCCTGTGCGCCTGAATAGACTCCATACCTTGACGCGCCTGGGGCACGGCAGCGGCCGTCAGGGCGACGACCAGTAGGATCGGTAGTGCCCCCGCCAGAAAACGCGCCGGCCCGAGGCTTCGCAGCCACGCGGCCACGTAGTCCGTAACTGTCCACACGAGCCAGCCAAGCGTCAGTACGGCGGCGAGCTGCACCGGCCAGGCCAGACGCCAGATCTGGCCCGGGAGCACGACATTATCGCCGAGGAACGTGGCGATCGGGCGTACGTAGACGATTACGGTCGTCACGTACATCATTCCGAAGAGCAATTGTGCGGCCAGGCTCCGCTTCAGGCGCCAGAGCAAGAAAGGAAGCCCGATCAAGAAGGCGGTGGCGATCACAGGATCGAGGATCAAAGAAGGGTGCATAATGTAAGAGCCGTCAGCCAGTTCGAAGATGCGGTTCCTCTCCGGACTGACGAAGATCATGTTCCGCAGCACGTCGGGGTCGCCGGAATTGATGTCTGAGTCGGCCAGCGCGTTCGACAGCGACTCATCGGTAAACGACGAGACGAGGACCGCCGGAACGACGATGATCGCGACACCGGTGAGGCCCATGGCCGAGATCCTGGCCCATGCCGCGCGGCTGCGAGGGTTGGCGGCAAGGTGCAAAATGGCGCACCCGGCCATGGAGATCCCGATGATCGCCAAACCTATGGGATGCACGGCCATGACGGCACAGCAGAGGAACGAGAAACCAAGAAAGTACCGCTTCGTCCCACCTTGCAGAAACGCGTAAGCGAAAGCGAGGGCCATGGGCAAGAAGAGGAACTTGGCGACCAGTTTGTCCTCGGGCAAGCGCTGTACAAACTCGCCCCCCCAGGTTATGCGCGACTGGCTGAGGTGTACAAGGAAGAAAAGAGCGTACAGGCAACCGGACAACAGCGCCGCTTTCTCGCTCTCGAACAGGATGCGCGCCAGGGCGTAGAAGACCAGGAAGGCGACAACCACCAGTGCCGGGTTCAGGTATGAGAAGACCAGGTCTACAGGGTCGACACCAGAGACCCTGGAGACCGCTGCCTGCTCCAGTAGCCAGCCATTGATCCTGGCCCGCGAGAGGCCCACCTCACTACCGAAGAACGGCTCGGCGGAGGCGAGCCTGTCTCCGCCAAGATACTCTCTGACCCACGAGAGGTAGATCCAGATGTCACCGTAGTAGCTCGGGGCCGTGTTCCTGGCTACGTACGAGAGCGCCGCGACAAGGACGGCGAAAGGCGCCCAGAGCAATCCCCCTCGGTCCGAGAGCGCGAGGCCGGTATGCCCACCATGCGCCTGCTCGGGGCGGAAGGTCAAAACCACAGCAGCCAGCCAACACGCGGCTACGATCGTGCCGCAGGCCCACAGGTAGGCTTCCAGGGTGCTCTGCAAGATGAGCATGGGCACTGCTAGGAGCGCGAAGAACCCGACGCTCGTAACGCAAGCCGCCGGAGCGAGCGCGGCGCCGTGAAAATAGTCCCTCAAGAACCAGCGCACCAGTAATACGCCCGGCGTCAAGAACAAGACCAGGGTACAGAGCAACATGACCCAAGCTATCGGCGCAAACGTATCCCTGAACGGGCCGATAGCGGCGAAAGCCGCGATCACCGCGAGCGCGACGCCGGCCTCGAACCATCGAAGCTGTATCCGGCTTTTGTCCACTATCCCGTCCTGCAGGATACCTTACGAGCGGGTTCGGTCCGTCGAAGCGGAAGGCTCTACTGGCTCGACGGCCTCGGAGGTACCTAGTACCCGGCCAGAGCTGTCCTTGGCTTCGACGGCGACGTAAGGCTCATTGGTATACAGCGTTACGGCGGTCTCGAAGCCCTTGCGGGGACCTGAGCCGGCGGGCTCGAGCTGGTCAGGATTTCCACCGGCCAGCACCTGCCAGGTATCTACCTCTGTAGCGCCGTTCCAACTGACGTAGATCGTTACCTTGTCGTCCGGCCCGGCTTCGGCCACGACCGCCGGCCGATCCTCCGGTTGACCCTTCCACGGAAAGCGGAAGGCCCTGTAAGACTCGACCTGGGAGGGGAAGCTGGCGTCGTAGAGCAGTTTGCCATCCGGGCCGAACTCCGAGTAGGACGGCTCGCTGCCCCACCCTACGAACACGTTCCCGTTGGGCAACACCTGGAGGTTACCCTGGGTGGCTGCGAGTATCTTGTTGGGATGCGTGTACTCGCCTACCAGGGTAGCGCTCATGTCATCTTCGTCGACCTCCACCACGATGCCGCGGGACTGTACGTCTTTCTGGACCCCGCCGTTGTCGAAGATCGTTATCGTGCCGTCGGAGTGGCGGCGGGCATCGTGCTGCCAGTCGGTTCTGGTACCGTATCCCATGTCGAAGTCGCTCTGTTCTCCTCCCAGACGCCAGACCACCTCTCCCGTCTTGCGGTCGACTTTGTAAACCGCGCAAGTCCTGCGGGCCGAGATGATCAGGTATCCGCCTGGAATCGGATCTATGGAGTTGATGTGGAAGTAATCGAAACCCGCGTTGAGGTCGGGCGGCGGTTCGTAGAGAGACTCCTCCAAGCCGATGTGGTCGAGGCTGTGCCACTCGAAGAGCACCTCGCCGCTCTCGATGTCGATCTCCTGGACTATCCCGTCGAGCACAACACCGTCTACAGGACCACCGACGCCGGACAGGTCCCTTTGTACTTTGCTGTAGATCGTGATGAGGGCCGTATCCTCGGGCGTGATGAGGAACTCGTGGTGGTCCCCCTGGTAGCCGTTGCCGGCCCTGACCCGGGTTATCTCGCGATAGGAATGGTCGAAGATCACGTACTCGCCCTGGCCGTATCCTGTATGGAGTCCCTCCCACCAGGTGAGCACCGTCTCTCCCTTGTATTCCTGGACCTCGAAGGTGAAAGCGTCAGCCTCGGCATCCTGCAGCGGATGGAACCAGATAGGCTCACCGCTGGCGTCCACTATGAGCGGTGCATCCTGGGTGGGAGCTTCCTCTCCTGGACCCTTTTTGGGCGAGACGAAGATGTAGCCGGGGGCCACGCCAGGCAGATTCGTGTTCACCTTGATGGCAGGCGGACGGAGATCCGGGCGTGAGCGGAAAGTCCTGGCCTGTCCAGGTCCCTGGGGCGCGGCGGACGCCCTGGTCCGCGAGCTCGGCTCGCAACCAAGGGAGCCTGAAAGTGCGACCAAGGCGGTTCCGGCCGTGAGGGCCCGGAGAAACCTCCGGCGTGTGATCCCTGCTCCAAGTCTCCCATTGCTCGACTGCTTGCCCAAATTCGCCCTCTCGTCTCTCGCCAGCACTGAAGGGGAGTAGGCGCCGGGCCCGCTCCCCTTACACACGAGCGGAAGCCACGAAGATCTCCAGTCGCGCGCAACATATGCTCCGTCAAGGAGTTTCGGCGGGCTCGAACGCCCCAGGAGTGAACGCACTCCCACGCGGATCGGCCCTATAAAGAGGGATCTTCCACGAAAAGTCGCAGATTTGCAAGATGAGATACCCATGACACCGGCTGCCAGGCTGCGCCAGGCGGATTGTCAGCCGGAGGAAGCGTGCTGAAATGCTTGCAAAGAGGTCCTGAACTTCTTTGCAAGCTTCCCTAGCGTCCTGCCTTCGCCTTCTCCCTGAGGAAATCATCGTAGCTCTTGGTAAAGAAGTGCTTCTCACCGTTGGCCTCCAAGACATAGTAGAGGTAGTCGGTATTCGCGGGGTTCAGCGCGGCCTGGAGTGACTCCCGTCCGGGGCTGCATATGGGTCCTGGCGGCAGTCCTTTGTTCTCGTAGGTATTGTACGGAGAGTCAACCTTCAAATCGTCCAGCGAGAGGTTCGCCTTGGGTCTCTTGAGCGCGTACTGGATCGTGGCGTCGATCTGGAGCGGTGTGTCTTTGCGCATGCGGTTGTAGATCACCGACGCTATCAGCGGCCTCTCCTCGGGGCTGGCGGCCTCTTTCTCGACTAGGGAGGCCACGGTCACGACCTGATTCTCCGTAAGGTCGAGACGATTTTTCGCGTCGGCGAAGTCGAGGCTCTGGGTCACGAGAAGATACTGCTCGAGGAGCCTGTCGACTATCTGCCTAGCGCTAACGCCCTTCTCGAAATCGTACTTGGCAGGAAAGAGGTACCCTTCTGTTGTCTTGACGTCGGAGTTGTCGAGAAAGGCGTATCCGTATTCGGTTCTACGCGCGGCCTCCTCGAACTCGGGCGCGGGGACACTGCTGTCCGCGGCGACGGTCCCGGCGGTCTCCTCGATAGTGAGACCCTCTGGGATCGTGACGGTGAACGTAGGTGCAGCCTGTCCGACCGTCAGTTTATGGAGGATCTCCCCGCTATCCTGGCCTGGCTCGAAAGTGTAACGTCCGGTCTTTATCTCCGTTCCGTACCCTTCATACCTGGCCTGCAGCTCGAAGATGAAGGCGTTCTTTATGATCCCGGCCTCTTCCAGCTTGGCGGCGGCGTCCGAGAGCGTGTCGCCTTTGACGACCTGTACCTCCGCCGATTCCCCAGACACGTCCTCGCCTCCTGTCGCCGCGGAGTAGATGACGAAGATGGCCCCCAGAACGCCGAGCACGAGAAGGACGCCGAGCGCAGTAGGTCCTGCGTTCGAGCGGCGTTTGCGCCGGATCCCCCTGGAGCCGGATCGCCGGAGGGCGTCGAGCCTGGCATGGAGTTCCTCACGGTCTCCTCGCTCGCTCTTGTCGTGGCGCCTCAAAGACTCTCCCTCGCCCCGAGGTACTCCTGCAGCATCCGTGCGGCTGCCAGGTGATCCACCCTCGCGGTCCCCTTTCTCTTGCCGCGGCTCCCCGCGAGACGGGTCGTGAACCGCTCATCCCACTCAACGAACCGCACGCCAGGGAACTCTCTCTTCAAGGCGTCAAGTCTAGACAAAACCTTGCGCGCCTGGAAGCCGACCTCCCCACCGAGCGTCTTCGGCACGCCGACGACGACCTCGTAGACGCCCTTTTCGTCCACGAGCCGGCGTAGGTAAGGGGAGAGATCCCCGCTCGGTATCACGTCGAGAGGCCTGGCGATAACGCCTCCGGGGTCCGAGACGGCGATGCCGGTGCGCACCTCTCCGAGGTCGAGGGCGGCGACTCGCCCGCGGTCGGCTGGCGACAGGACTTACTCCGGGTCCGCGAGCCGTTGGTCGAGGATCTCGCGTACCCTCGCGAGGGCGTCGGGGATGGCCTCGAGGTTGCCACCGCCGGCCTGGGCCATCGTCGCGCCGCCACCCCCGCCTCCTCCCAGTACGCCAGAGACCTCGCGTACTATCTCCCCGGCCTCGACCCTACGGGAGACCTCGGGGTGAAAGTTGGCGACGATAACCGCCTTGCCTCCGAGCGCAGCGGCCAGCACCACGGCGGAAGGACCGCTGAGACGATTCTTGACGTCGTCGGAGATCTGGCGCAGTCCCCTGACGTCGGCGGCGACGACCTGGCCCGTTACCACCCTCGTTCCGTTGACCTGCTGGGCGCCTTCAACGAGGTCGCCGACCTCCTCGAGACCCTGCTTCAATGCCTGCTCCCTGGCCGCCTCGCGAGACGCCTGTACCTCCTCGCGGAGCCGCTGTACGGCCTCTGGTAGTTCCTCGATCTCGATCTTCAGGGCCTCCGAGACCTCTTCTGCCTTCTCGGTCGCCCCGGTAGTATAGTAGAGAGCCTCCCTACCTGTTATGACCTCCATACGGTAGAGGTCGGCGCCGTGTTTCCTGTTGGAGAGTATCTTGAAAGCCCCGATCTCGGCGGTGCCACGCACATGCGTCCCGCCGCACAGCTCGCGCGAGAATCCATCGATCTCCACCACGCGTACCAGGTCAGCGTACTTCTCCCCGAAGAGCATCATCGCGCCGAGGTTACGTGCCTCCTCTAGCGTGGTCGTAAAGTACCGCACGGGCTGGTTTTCGGTTATCTTCTGTAGTGAGAGCTCCTGGACGCGCTTGACCTCATCGTCTGTGACCTTCCCAGCGTAGCGGTAGTCGAATCGCAACCTGTCAGGACCGACGTAGCTGCCTGCCTGCACGACGTCCTGGCCGAGGACCGCCCTGAGGGCCCAGTGCAGGATGTGCGTGGCAGTGTGATTCGCCTCTATCTGCTGGCGGCGCACCCTGTTTATAGAAGCCCTCACCGCATCCCCAACCTGGAACGAGCCGCGTTCTATCCTCGCCATGAGCACCTGATAGTCACCCGCCGGGATCGCATCGAAGACCTCGAGTTGTCCATCCTCCGAGGTGATCCAACCCTCGTCCGCCACCTGCCCGCCACCTGTGGCGTAGAAGGGATTCTCCGCCAATACGACGTAGACCTCTCCCCCGGCGTCCGGCACGGGCTCGACGGCGACTATCCTACTCTCTACCTGCTCGCGCTCGTAGCCGACAAAGCGGCTGCTGATCTCCTGATCCCTGAACGCGGCAACGACCCGCTCGTAGCCCCGCATGGCCTCCCTGGCACGCTCCCGTTGCGCGTCCATCGCTGCCTGGAAACCCGCCTCATCGAGCGACAAACCTCTCTCGGCGAGCACCTCCCGCGTCACCTCCACAGGGAACCCGTACGTGTCGTGCAACATGAAGGCCACGTCGCCAGGTAAGTGCCCGCCCCGCATGCGCCCTATCTCGGAAGCCAGAAGCGACATCCCCGACTCGTAGATCTCGACGAACCTCGTGGCCTCGCCGGCGACGATGCGGCGTATGTCCTCACGCGCTGACCGCAACTCCTCGTAGAAGTCACCCATGTACTCGACCACTACCTCAGCCAACCCGGCGAGCTGGTCAGGGCTCATGCCGAGGCGCGAATGTGCCTGCAACATCGCCCTGCGTATTATGCGGCGAAGTACGTATTCTCTGCGCTGGTTCCCTGGCCTGACGCCGTCGGCGATGAGGAAGGCCATGGCCCTCGCGTGGTCGGCGACGATGCGAAGGGCGCGGTCTGTAGTCTCGGAGTCACCAAGAGAGACGCCCGTGTACTGCTTTGCCTTCTCGAAGATTGGTGCGTAGAGGTCGGTGTCGTAGACGTAGAGAACATCCTGTACCGCGGCGGTGGTCCGCTCCAATCCCATGCCGGTGTCGATACCAGTCTTGCTCAAGGGCAAGAAGGAGCCGTCTTTCAATTGCTCGTACTGGTTGAAGACGAGGTTCCAGATCTCCAGGAAGCGCGGATCTCCCTCGTCGCCGCCTGGCCCGTACTTTGGGTCCTCGGCCGGGTCGCCCTTGGCGAACTCTTCACCGTGATCGTAGTATATCTCCGAGCACGGGCCACACGGCCCGGTCTCTCCTGGCGGTCCCCACCAGTTCTCGCTCTTGGGCAGGCCGAAGATCCTCTCTTCGGGCACGCCGACGCCCATCCAATATTCCTTTGCCTCCACGTCCTCGGGGGCGTCTTCGTCGCCCTCGAAGATCGTTATCCACAAGCGCTCCGGCTCGATGCCGAGCTCTTCCGTCAGAAACGCCCATGCCCATTGAATGGCTTCCTTCTTGAAGTAGTCCCCGAACGAGAAGTTCCCAAGCATCTCGAAGAAGGTGAGATGATGCCAGTCCCCGACATCCTCGATGTCGGGGGTACGGAAGCACTTCTGCACGCTCACCGCCCGCGTGGAAGGCGGCCTCTCCTGGCCGAGAAAATAGGGGATGAATTGTTGGACCCCGCCCGTGGTCAGGAGCACCGTAGGGTCGTTGTGGGGGATGAGGGAGGCACTCGGGTAGAGCATGTGGCCCCGCTCAGCGAAAAAGTCCAGGAACCGGCGTCGTATCTCGCTACTCTGCATGCGCCCCGTCCGGGGACAACTTGCTGATCTCCCGCTCATGTTCCAGGTACTCCAGTTCGACCCGCAAGTCCTCCAGTGCGCGCCTGAGCAGGCGGGAGACGTGCATCTGGCTGACGCCTATGTGGTCTGCGATCTCGGTCTGTGTCTTGCCCTCGTTGAAGCGGAGCTTCAGGATCTCCTGCTGCTGATCCTTTAGGCCCTCGATGGCCTCCTGGAGCAGGATCCTGTCCTCCAACCCTTCTATCGGGGACTCATCGTCGGCCTGGAAGTCCATGATCGTGTCCCCATCGGGCTCATCCTGGCTTACGGGCGCGTCGAGGCTGGCCGTGTTGTAAGCCCGCCCGAGGGTCAGCGCCTCCGCCACACCCTCCACGTCAGCGTCGAGGGTCTCGGCGAGTTCCTGCAGCGTGGGCGACCGACCCGTCCTCACGGTCTCGTTGCGGATTGCTTCCTTCGCCGACTGGCGGAGCTCCTGCAGGCCACGGGGGACCCGCATCGCCCAGCCCTTGTCACGGAAGTAACGTTTGATCTCACCGAGGATGTTCGGGGTCGCGTAGGTGGAGAACTCGATCTTCCTGTCTACATCGAAGCGGTCCACCGCCTTTATCAGGCCGACGGAGGCGACTTGGATCAGATCGTCCAGGGGCTCACCGCGGCCTGCGAACTTGCGGGCCAAGAACTCGGCCAGGGGAAGTTGTTCCTGGATGACCCGCTCGCGTGCGTTCTGGTCGTCGTGCTTGTGGTAGCGCACGAGCAGGCGGCGCGTGCGCGCTTTGTCCGGTCTGCGATAGCGCCGGCTCACGAGACCAGCTCGACTACGGTGCGCCAGCTTGTCTCTGTGCTCCGCCCGGTGGCCGGCTCTTCGACCTCGGCGAGAACCCCATCGCCGGCCAGGGAGAAGCGAAAGCGGGTTGGAGCGTCATCAGCGTGAAAGCCCTCCAGAACTTCCACGGCCTCCTCCAATCCTCCCACACCTACTCTGGCCCGTGCCGCCATCCCTGCCAGCACGAGGCCGACACAGGAACGCAACTCTTCGTGGGGCGGGAGCCTCAAGTAAGCGTACTCCTGGGGATGATCTTTGCTCAAGTCAATCCCTTCCTTGGCGTTGCTCGGGCTTATCTGTCGATGTATCTTCGTGCGTTGCGTTCATCGCCGCGTCCCCGGCGTCGGGATCGGGCTTCACCCCGCGCGCGGCGTGGTTCCCGCCGCCGTGTTCCTCGAGATCGTGCAGGATCTCCTCCCGCCGCCGGGCGGATGCCTCGCGTGCCGCGGCAACCGCGCTCCTGTAGCGGCGACGGACGTTGTCGGGGAGATCTCGCGCCGCTTTAGGCAGGTTCTTGCGTACGTCCTCGTTCGTCGCGTAGAGCGTGCCTGCCACCCCGATCACGACGCCGGCCACGACCCTACCCCAACTCGCCACCGCTACTCCTCCTTCTCAGGACGCTTTTCGCCGCCGAGGAAGGTGCTGAGCCCGCGCGAGATACCCGCTGTCGCAGAGGAGACCTTGATCACACCACCCCTTACGCCGCGTGTGATCACGGCTGTGGTCTGGTCGAGCTCGCCCGTCATGCCTGCGACGTCCCCTACGGCCTCGTCGAGCTGCGTGAGCTGGCTGTTTATGTTGTCCACCGTGATGTGCGTCTTCCCGAGAAGCGGAACGACCTGCCCCGAGACGTCCTTGATCGTCTGCTCGGTGGTCGAGAAGATCCTCGCCAGCCTCAAGAACATCCACGCGAGGACGAAGAAAGCAACGGCTATCCCCGCGAAAAGCAACCCCTTCATCAGCTCTACGAATAACTCCAAACCCTACAGCACCTCCGTCCAGAGTCCCTGAAAACCCGGATTATAGCTGTGATCGCTCGCAAAAGGTACCGCTCTCAAGAGCTTCTGCGCGCAACGACGCCGCCCCCGACGACCCGCTCCCCGTCCCCTGTATAGAACACGGCAGACTGCCCAGGAGCAACACCTATAACCGGCTCATCAAGACAGGCTACCCACGCTCCATCAGAGGACTCCTCGATCGTGCAAGGGACCGGCGAGCCGTTGTAGCGGACCTGTACGCTAGCGGCCTGCTCGGGGTCGAGGAACCAGTTGAGATCCCTCACCCTGACCTCGCGCACCTCGAGGTCTTGCCTGCGTCCCACGACTACCTGCCCGGAACGCGGTCTTACCTCGCTGACGTACAGCGGCGTCGGCGCCGAGACGCCTATTCCGCGCCGCTGTCCGACCGTAAAGTCGACAACACCGGCGTGACGGCCAAGAACTTGCCCTTCATGGTCGACGACGTCACCTGGCTTCGCAGCCACCTTCTTGCGGACAAAACTGCGGTAGTCCCCATCGGGGATAAAGCAGATATCCTGGCTCTCCGGGGTGTAGGCGACGGCGAGGCCCCGCTCCTCGGCGATGGCGCGGACGTCCGTCTTTCGGTACTCGCCTAGGGGGAAGATCGTACGCGCAAGGAGATCCCGCGGCACAGGCCAGAGGACGTAGGTCTGGTCCTTGCTCTGGTCCACGGGCCGCGCGAGCGTAGGGCCTTCGTCAACCCTGGCGTAGTGCCCCGTCGCCACGTGGTGGTATCCGAGCTCGTCCGCGAGGAACGACGACGCGTGGAATTTGACGTGGGCGTTGCAAGCTACGCATGGGTTTGGCGTCTTGCCTTCGCTGTAGGAGCCCACGAAGTCCTGCATGACGCGCTCGTCGAAGATCTCTTTCAGGTTGAGCGTGAAGTGCGGCAGTCCCATCCTGTGCGCCGTGTCGCGGGCGAAGAGTACCGCGTCGGGCGAGCAGCAAGAGCGGCTGCCCCTCTCGCCGTCGTGCAGCCGGAACGTAACGGTTGCGACGTCGTAGCCCGCCTCTTTGAGAAGTAGGGCCGTGACCGCCGAGTCAACGCCCCCGCTCATCGCGGCAACAACGCTTTTGCCGCCGGCTCCCCGCCCTCTGTGCGCGTCGAAATCCATCTCGCCCGCCTTACGGTTCCAGTGGTCCTCGAAGGCCTTGTGTAATGCGTCTAGGACGAGCGTGAGCGCATGCTCCTTGCCGGCGGGGAGGGATCCGCCAAGCGCGTCTTCCAGGCAGGCTCTCGAAACGCGGGCGGCATCGAGGAGGTGTTTGCCTTCGACCAGTTCAGCGAGGGCTGAGCCGGCGGCGATGCATGCCGCGCAGCCGTAGACCTTGTAGCGGACACATTCCAGTACGTTCTCCGAGATCCCTACCGTAAAGCATGCGACGTCGCCGCACGCGGCGTCGCCAGACTCCCCCCTACCAGCAGGATCGGATATCTCACCGGCGTTGCGTGGCCGGACGAGGTGGTCTACGACCTGCGGTCTGTAACGATCGGACATGTGTAACCCGCCTTCAACCCGCGTAGAGCGGGGAGATCTCTCGTAGTTGCGCAACCGCGGTCGAGAACGCCTCCAGGAAGCCATCGACCTCCTCTGGAGTGTTATCTTTGCCGACCGTGATCCTGACGACAGAGAACGCCTCTCGCTCGGGCAACCCCATTGCGAGCAGAACCCCTGAAGCCTTGTGCCCGCCCGAGGAACAGGCCGAACCACTCCCTATAGCGTAGCCGAGCGAATCGAGGAAGAGGACCAGGCTCTCAGCCTCTACGCCCAATACAGTGAGGTGGACGTTGTTGGACAATCGCCGCTCGCGATGCCCGTTTACAAACACATCTGGTAAGGACTCTATTCCGGCCATGACGCGGTCGCGTAGCGCCCTTTCGTGCGCGACGCGGTGGTCCATCTCCTCGCGGGCCAGCCTCGCAGCCGCGCCAAGGCCGGCGATCCCTGCGACGTTCTGGGTGCCGCTCCTCAGCCCCCTCTCCTGCCCTCCGCCGTAGATGATGGGTTCGAGCGAGACGCCCTGACGCACGTAGAGGGCGCCGACGCCCTGAGGACCGTAGAGCTTATGACCCGAGAGAGCCAGAGTCGAGACCGGTGTCTCCGAGACGTCTATGGGGACCCTGCCGACGGCCTGGACGGCGTCGGCGTGGAAAGGTATACCCTTCGTCGCGCAGATCTCGGCGAGCTCGGGCACAGGCTCGACGGTGCCCACCTCGTTATTCGCCCATACGACGGCGGCCAGCGCGGTCTCGGGGCGCAGCGAGGCGGCAAACTCGTCTGGGTCGACGAGCCCTTCAGCGTCAACCCCGATCCAGGACACCTCGAAACCTTCGGATTGCAGGCGTCTCGCGGCCTCCCGCACCGCCGCGTGCTCGACACACGAGGCGACCGCGCGCCGCTGGTTGGGACCTGCGGATCTCGCCAGGCCGAGGATTGCCAGGTCGTCGGATTCGGTTCCTCCGCTGGTAAACACGATCTCCCCTGGCGAAGCCCCGATCAGGGAGGCTACAGAATCTCGGGCATCCTCTACCCCCTCACGCGCCGAGCCTCCGAATGCGTGCAGCGAAGAAGGATTGCCGCGCCGGCCTCCAAGGTGCGGAAGCATCGATTCCAGAACCCGCGGGTCGAGCGGCGTGGTGGCTGCATTGTCCAGGTAAACAGGCTCGGTCATGATCGAGTCTAGTTTATCTTAATGGGCCGAAATGTCAGCCGTAGAGCCCGTTTCGCTCAGACGGTGATGGTGGAGGCGACAGCGCCACCAGGATCGAGGAGCGCAACCTGGTCTCCTGGAGCCAGATCGAGCGACGTGCCTCCTTCGAACGTGCCTGCCACGCGCTTGCCCTCGTCGTCCACAATATCAGGAACGCGGCCGATGGAGACGTTCTGACCCGGCTCTACTCTGATATCGCTGTCGATCGTGACGCCTGGCGCGCCAGGTGTTACCTGCGCGGTTTCGGGGTCGAGGACCCGCACGGTAAAGCCCTGCAGGTTCACGGACTGGGTCCCACGATTTTGTACGGTGAAGTATTCGATTCCGCCGCCTTCGTCGGTCGTCTGGATCTGTTCCAGGGTCACGTTGACATCGCTGGTGTTGTCCTCGACCTGTACCGCCGCGAGATCGAAGAGCGCCTGGCTCAACACGGGCCTTGGCACATATCCTTCGAAGAGGTTGGTGATCACATACTCATCGCCACTCGGCGCGAGCATCGCGATGAACGGCGTGATCCCGACTCCAAGCTGCGCGGCCAGCGTGCCGTACTCGCCAGGCTGCAGGCTCTGCTCCTCGTCACCGACGGGCCCGGGGTTCGTGATGCCGTAGGAGAAGAACTCGATGGTCGGATACTTGGTGCTCAGGCGCATCATGGACGTGTTGACCTTGCGGTCCACGGAGAGGCCTTGTGGATAGGAGAGCGAGTCCTGGTCCAGCTTGTAGAATTGGACCACGAGCCTGGCCCTCCGCCCGTAGGCTTCCTCGAAGTTGGGCGGCACGGGTTGGCTCGTGTTGAGCTTGAAGGGCTCGTCCTTCGTGCTCTCGGCCTGTCCGGCCCCCACCACGGCGCTGCCAGTAGGGGCGCCCGCTGGGGCCGTCGTCTCGGGACTCTGGGTTGGCGTTACAGGGGCCTGGCTCTCGTCGCCTCCACATCCCGCGAACACTAACAGGCAGCCGAGAATGAGCGCCAGATATACTACTCTCCCGGCGTGTGCCCCTCCCTTGCCCTTACCTCCGATAGACCTCTCCCTACAGCTCTCCGGAGATCCGGCGCCTGCCACGGCCTCCGATTCGATTCCCGCTAACTTAGCACGGTAGGAAAAACGCTGCAATATGTGTCCGGATAAACCATCGGCCTCGGTCCACAGCGTTTTCGGCTAACATTCGTGGGCCAGTCCGCGAACAAATGCTAGGAGAACGAAATTGCAACTTCAGGACAAGAGCAACCCTTACAGAACCCACACCGCAGGTGAGCTACGCAAGGACAACGCCGGGGAGAAAGTCAGGCTCGCGGGCTGGGTACACAGGCGTAGGGACCACGGAGGTCTGATCTTCATAGACCTGCGCGACCGCTGGGGCATTACTCAAGTCACATTCCACCCCGAAAGGGACGGGATCTTCACCTCGGCCGAACAACTCAGGCCCGAGTGGTCAATCTCCGTAGAGGGCGAGGTGGTGCGCCGTCCCGAGGGCAACGAGAACCCCGATCTGCCGACAGGAACGATAGAGGTCGAGGCTACCGGGCTCGAAATCCTGAACCCCTCCGAGACCCCGCCTTTCGAGATCGAACGCGACAGGCCCGTTGACGAGACGCTGCGCCTGAAGTACCGCTACCTCGATCTGCGCAGGGAGAGGATGCGAGACAAGATCTTGCTCCGCCACCGCGTTGTCAAGCACATGCGCGACTACCTCGACGCTCGGGGCTTCGTGGAGATCGAAACTCCCCTCCTCACGGCCTCCACACCTGAGGGCGCAAGGGACTACCTGGTCCCTGCCCGCCTCTATCCAGGGCAGTTCTATGCGCTCCCACAGTCCCCACAGCAATTCAAGCAGCTCCTGATGGTGGCTGGCTTCGAACGCTACTTCCAGATAGCCCGCGCACTGCGCGACGAGGACCAGCGCGGGGACCGCCAGCCCGAACATACGCAGCTCGACCTGGAGATGAGCTACACGACGCAAGACGAAATCCTGGACCTTATCGAAGGCCTCTACTCAGGAATCGTCGAGCAGCTTACGCAGAAGAGGCTACTCACCAAACCCTTCCCCCGCCTTACTTACGCCGAGGCGATGGACCGCTTCGGTACGGATAAGCCGGACATCCGCTTCGGCCTGGAGCTCCAGGACGTCTCGCAGCTCGTCGCAGACTCGGAATTCAAGGTCTTCAAGGGGGCCGTGGAATCGGGAGGCTCGGTGCGCGGCATCGCCGTCGGGGGGCTGGGGGACCTGAGTCGCAGGGAGCTCGAGGAGCTCACCGCGGTCGCGTCCTCGGGAGGCGCTAGAGGCCTGGCCCACTTTCTGGTACAGGCGGACGGGCTGAAAAGCCCCGTCGCGAAGTTCTTCTCCGAGAAGCAACAGGCTGCTCTGCGCGAAACGCTCGGAGCCGAAGAAGGCGACTGGTTGTTCTTCGTCGCGGACAAGAACCCCGTCGTCTTCGAGAGCCTGAGCCGACTGCGGCTCCACTTCAGAGACCGCCTCGGGCTCGCCGACACTGACGTGCTCGGAATGTGCTGGGTGACGGACTTCCCGCTCTTCGAATGGAACGACGACGAGAGGCGCATCGAGCCGATGCACCACATGTTCACTATGCCGCGCGAAGAGGATCTTGACCTGCTCGACTCCGAGCCACTGCAGATCATCGGCCAGCTCTACGACCTCGTGGCCAACGGGACCGAGCTCGCGTCGGGGAGTATGAGGATCCACAACCCCGACCTGCAGCAGAAGGTCTTCGACGTCATCGGTATCGGACCTGAGGAAGCGCACAGGCGGTTCGGAACCATCCTCACCGCCTTCCGCTACGGCGCACCGCCCCACGGTGGGATCGCACCAGGGGTAGACCGCCTGGTGATGCTCCTCACGGACGAGCCGAACATCCGTGAGGTGATGGCGTTCCCCAAGACCCAGGCCGCCCGCGACGAAATGATGGACGCCCCCGGTCCCGTCTCGGAAGAACAACTCGAGGAGCTAAACATCTCGCTCCGCCGCCGGCCGGAAAGCGAACGAGGCTCCGACCCCACAGCCCGGCCAGGCGAGGGCAAAAACTAGAGTAATGCACACCGATCGCCGGTCGCCGGTGGCCCTGACCTTCGACGACGGACCCGACCCCGTCTGGACTCCCCTAGTTTTGGACGCCCTGGCCAAGGCCGGGGCACGTGCCACGTTCTTCGTCGTCGCGCCACGGGCTACACGTTACCCTTCCCTCATATCCTGCATGAGGGAGAGAGGCCATGACGTCGCCTTTCATTGCAGCAAGCATATCCGCCACGACGCTATGACACACAGGGAGATCGAAGCAGACGTGGAGTCAGGAATCATGGCGCTCGGGCCGTCCGTGCGGTACTGGAGAACCCCCTGGGGCCTCATCACACCGGCGACCGAAGAGGTGGCAAACAAACACCGGCTCGAGCTCGTCGGCTGGTCCGCTGACACGGAGGACTGGCGAGGAGGGACGCCGGAGGAGATGCTCGCCCGCGTGAGTGGTAGGATCTCGCCCAGTGCCATCGTCCTGATGCACGACGGAATAGGCCCCGGAGCGAGGCGAGACGGCTGCGCAGCGACCGTGGATCTCGTAAGACTGCTCGTCGCCCTGGTGAGATCCCATGGCCTGGAGCCCGCGGCGTTGGACGAGCTCAGGCATCCGCTTCCCGACAGGAACCCGAACTTCCAGGCCAGGGGAGTCGAATGGGCGAATGGTGTGTGAGGGTTCTCTTTGCACGGGTCATCTGCTCCTTTAAAGTAATGTCGCGATGAGTATATTCAGCGTCGGTAAAGAGGAACGAGACCTTCCTGGAAAGACCCACGACCTCGACGCGGTCCTTGCGCGGATCTCCGCCGGCGCGTCCGGGCGGGACGCGCACCCCTCATTTCCGGAAGAGTGCTTTCTGTGGCTCGAATCTACGGGCGCGCTCGCTATTCCCGTTCCCGAGCCCATCGGAAGTCAGGGACGCAGGGCCACGTTCGCGGAGGAGTGGCGCGTGCTGCGGTCGGTCGCCGGTGCCGACGGCTCCGTCGGCCGCATACTCGATGGCCACTTCAACGGCGTGGAACGCGTCTCGCTCCTGGCCCCCGAGCCCCTGCGCTCGAGGGAGCTGGAAGCTATAGTCTCGGGGGAACTCCTCCTCGGCGTGTGGGGCGCCGATCCGATTCCAGGCGAGGGAGAACCGGCTCGGCTCGTTCGAGACGAGGGCGGAGCTAGGCTCTCCGGTGTCAAGACCTTCTGTTCCGGTGCGACGGGCCTGGATCGCGCGCTAGTGCTCACACGCGGCCCCGCCCAGGGACCGCCCCTCCTTGCATACGTCGACCTCTCCGAAGGCGTAAAGGTAGATACGGCGTGGTTCAGGGCCGCGGGCATGCGCGCCTCGGAGAGTCACCGCGTCGTCTTCGAAGGAACGCCGGTGCTCGCAGTTCTTGGAGAACCGGGCGAGCTCGTCAGGGAACCATACTTCAGCAGAGACGCCATCCGAACTGCCGTAACCTGGGCCGGGATCTCCGACACGGCCCTCGAAGCCGCGCTCGACGTACTGGCTGCCAAAGCCGGGGATGGGAAACCCGACGACGTAGTCTCTCTCGCCGCAGGCAGGATGCTCTCGTCCAGGGGCACCATCGACAACTGGCTCGCGCACGCAGCACACCGCGCCGACTCGGACCCAGTCTCTCTTCCGGAGATCTCGACAGAGCTGCGTGAGTCCGTGGCCCTCTCGTGCCGCCAGATTCTCGACGAGGCGGCCAGAGCGGTCGGCTCGCACCCCTTCACCGTCTCCGGCTCCCTGGACCGCGCGAGGCGAGATCTCGAACTCTTCCTCCTCCAGCACCGCCTCGAGCCTGCCCTGATACGCCGCGGGAGGCAAGCAATCTCGGAGCGGCGGCCGTGAAAGGGCGACTCGGACGCGAGTACTTTGAGGGGCTCTACGCGGAATCAGATGATCCCTGGAACTTCGAGACGAGCGAGTACGAGCGCATTAAATACGGGCGAACGCTAGAGGTCCTTGGCGAAAGGCGGTTCGAGAGAGCCCTGGAGGCGGGTGCTTCCATCGGCGTCTTTACAGAGATGCTCGCAGGCCGCTGCGACGAGCTACTTGCGGTAGACGTGTCGGAGCGGGCCGTGGCCGCGGCCCGCAAGCGGCTCTCGGGCCGTAAGCACGTCGTGGTCGAACGGCGCACGCTCCCAGAGGAGATGCCCGACGGCCCGTTCGACCTGATCGTCGCCTCGGAGATCCTGTATTACTACACGAGGGAAGAGATGGTCGCGACGCTACGGGCCTTCGAGCGCGAGCTGGCCAGGGGAGGAGTCCTGCTCGCTGTCCACTGGCGCAGAGAGACAAGAACCTACCCGCTGCAGGGTGACGAGGTACACGAGCTACTCCTGAGGCACACACGGCTCCACAACACCAAGACCATCGTCGAGCCTGATTACCGCCTGGATCTCTTCGAGGACCCGGCGTGAACCATGAGGGACACCTGGTGATCGTCGGCGCCGGTCCCGCAGGCCTGGCCACGGCACGAGCCTACAGGGAAGGAGGAGGCAGGGGCCCGCTCACGATGGTGACCACCGAGCCATACCCTCCTTACAGGCGTCCTCCGCTTACAAAAGAATACCTGAGGGGCGAGGCGTCCCGCGAGGACCTACCCATCCAGAGCGACGGCTGGTACGAGGAAAACGGGGTGGAGCTCAGGCTCCTCACCAGCGTGGGCGCGATAGACCCCGAGCACCGGGTCGTCATCACAGGCGAGGGTGAAGAGCTAGCGTACGATGTCTGCGTGCTGGCCACGGGCTCAGAGCCAGTACGGCCGCCCGTGCCTGGAGGCGACGACCCCGAGATCCTGACGATGAGGACGGTCGAGAACTCGACCTGCCTACAGAAGCGTGTCGGAGAGGGAGGCAGGGCCGTCGTGGTAGGGAGCGGATTCATTGGATGTGAGGCGGCCGCTTCCCTCGCGTTGCGAGGCGCCGCGGTGACCCTGGCCAGCCATGAACAGTCGCCACAACGGACGCGGCTCGGTCACGAGGTCGGACAACGCATCGAAGGTTGGCTACGGGACCTCGGCGTCAATCTGCGCCTCGGTGTCGGAATCGGAGGCATCGAACGCACGGATGGCGGCTTCGCTGTGAACCTCGATGATGGTGATGCTCTCGATACGGGAACCGTCCTCTTCGCGACGGGTGTTAGGCCCCGCATCCGGCTCGCCGCGGAGGCCGGGCTCGAGGTGGACCACGGGATCATCACAGACTCCTCGATGCGGACGAGCGCGCCAGGGATCTTCGCGGTCGGAGACATCGCCCAAGCGTACAACGAGTCCGCGGGGCGCCACCTCAGCGTCGAGCACTGGGGCGACGCTCTGGAGCACGGACGCATCGCGGGTACCGTGATCTCCGGTTCAGAGGCCGCCTGGAGCAGTACCCCCGGCTTCTGGTCCACAATCGGCGACAAGAGGATCAAGTACTGGGCCTGGGGAGACGGTTGGGACGAGCAGGTCTTCGAAGACGAGGGAGAAGCGTTCACCGTGTGGTACGGCAAAGATGGTGTGCTCGTGGGAGTTCTCTCCCACGGCAACGACGAGGACTACCAACGAGGGCGCGGGCGGATCGAAAGCGGAGAGTCCTTCTCCCGATGACGCTGCCGAACCCAGCCCTCGAGGCCTGCGTGGTCGTGCCAGCCCGCGACGAGGAGGATCTCATAAGATCTTGCCTCGATGCGATCGCGACGCAGGAGCGTGTCTCACACGAGGAGTACGAGGTTCTTGTGATACTCGATGGCTGTACGGACGAAACAGAAGAACGCGCCCGCCATGTCGGCGACGTAATTCCATCGCTGCAACTCCACTTCCTGGATGGTCCTGGCCAGGGATCTGGCCCCGCCCGCAGGGTCGGAATGGATGCTGCATGCGACCGTCTTCTCCAGGTGGGCCGCCCCGAGGGCCTCATAGCGTGCACGGATGCTGACACGGTGGTGGCGCCCGACTGGCTCGCCGCCCAACTCAGGGCCGTCTCGGAGGGAGCAAGGGCCATCGGCGGGCGCATCGAACTCGCCGACGATGGCTCGTTGCCTGAGAGTGTCTGGCGCAGGCACGCGGAGGAGGGCCGCCTGCGACATGAGCGCCTTCTCTCTGACCCCAATCCAGCCGGCGAGACACAGCACTGGCAGTTCTCCGGCGCCTCCATGACCCTGACGGCGGCAGTCTACTCGCAGGTTGGCGGCCTCGAACCGCTGACCACCCTCGAAGACGAACATCTCGAAAGGGCTCTGCGCCACCACCACATTCCGATCCACCGGCTGATTTCAGTCAGGGTGACGACATCGCCTCGTCTGGAGGGGAGAGCTACACGAGGCCTTTCATACGACCTCGCCAGAATAGCACTGAGCCTTCACGAGGAACGCGCAGACGGCTAGGGCGCTACGTCCTCTCTCCCTATACTCAGCCGGCGACGGCCCGGATCAGGTCCTTCGCCCCATCAACCACGGGCACCACCCGCTCCTCGCCCGAAGCCATGTCCCGCACCGTGCAGACGCCGAGAGCGAGCTCGTCCTCACCGAGTATGGCAGCATAGTAGGCGCCCATACGATCGGCCTGCTTGAATTGCGCCCTCATGCCGCGCCCCCCGTAATCCAGATCGCTCGAGATCCCCTCTTCGCGCAGGGCTCCGGCAAGCTGCATAGCAGGGATGCGTGCTTCCGGCGTGAGGGTCACGAAGAAAACGTCGAGCGGCCTCGTCATCTCCTTCGAGGCTGCGGCAAGGAGCATCCGCTCGACGCTTGAACCGAAACCGATTCCTCCGAGGTCGGGTCCTCCGAGGTCGGAGATCAGACCATTGTACCGGCCGCCGGCACCGACGGTATCCTGCGCCCCAAGAGCGCCACTCTTGGTCTTGGCCTCGAAGACCGTCATAGTGTAGTAGTCGAGGCCACGAACGAGCCTGTCGTCGATCTCGTAAGGGATGGCGAGCACCTCGAGTCCTTTAAGCACGGCCGCGAGGTGCGCCGACGCGTCGGAACTCAGGTACGAGGTGATCCTCGGAGCCTCAGCCAGAACCGCCTGGGTGCCCTCATGCTTGGAGTCGAAGGTGCGCAGCGGGTTCGTGTCCATGCGGGACACGGAGTCGGGATCGAGCTCGCTGCGGTGCCTCTGGAGGTAGGCGCGGAGCTCGGGGACGTAAGCCTGCCTTGTCTCCATATCCCCGAGGTTGTTGACGTAGACGACCTCCTCCTTCACGCCGACGGCCTGGTGGATGGCATAGAGGAGTGAGATCACTTCGACGTCCACTAGCGGGTCCGACGTGCCGAGGGCCTCGACCCCGATCTGGGTGTGCTGCCTGTAGCGGCCCTTCTGCTGGCGCTCCTGGCGGAACATGGGACCGATGTAGAAAAGCTTGATCGGCTGGGCCAGTTTGTAGAGGTTGTGCTCGATGTAAGCGCGCACAGCCCCCGGCGTCCCCTCGGGCCGTAGGGCCATCTCCCGTTCGCCTTTGTCCAGAAAGGTGAACATCTCCTTCTGGACTACGATGTCCGAGCCCTCCCCCGCTGTCCTGGCGAACAGCCGGGCCTCCTCGAAGATGGGCGTGCGGACCTCGGAGTAGTTGTAGCGGGCGAAGAGCTCCCGAGCCGTGTCCTCGACGAAGGTCCACAGCTCGGGTCGCGTGTGCGGTTCCCCACCTCCAGGGAAGACGTCGTATGTGCCCCTCGGTCCCCGGTAATCCGTCACGAGAGGCCAGGAGGCAGATAAGGATTGGTTCTCAACTCCTCCACCGCCATGAGTACAGGACCGTGGCCCGTGTAGAGGCGCGTCTCCTCCTCCCAGAGCGGCATCACCCTGCGGATGGAGACTTCGATCTCCTCCCACGAAGCGCCAGGGATGTCCGTCCGGCCCACACTCCCTGGGAGTATGAGGTCACCAACGATCTGGTCGTGCCCTACGATGAACGTCACGGAGCCTGGGGAGTGTCCCGGCGTATGAAGGACCCTGATGCCGAGCCCGGCGACATCGAGCGCCTGGCCGTCTTCGAGGGGGTCGTAGTCTCTGATCTTCCCCTCGGCGTCCGCGGGGTGCATGTAGACGGGGGCTCCCGTCCCCCTCCGTACGAACTCCAGGGCGTCCACGTGGTCGGCGTGGCCGTGCGTCACCAGTATCGCCGCCACAGGGGCGCGGGTGGCGCCGAGGATCTTCTCCGGCTCGGCGCCGGCGTCTACGACGACGTCGCCTTCAGGGGCGTGGACCACGTAGGAGTTGACCTCGAAGCCGTCCATTGAGAGTGTGACCTGTTCGATCTCGCTCACCGGCGAGCCTCCTGGTGTTCCAGGGGTGTGCCGTCGCGGGAGACCCTGTAGACGTCGTAGACGTCGGAGATGCTCCGGATCTTGCGTATTACCTCCTCGACGTGCTGCACGCTCGCGGCCTTGAACGCGAACCTACTTAGGGCCGTCCTGTCCTCGATGGTGTCGACCCTGGCAGAGACGATGTTGACGCCGGCGTCCGACATCGTGGCCGTTATGTCCTTCAACAGATGCATCCTGTCGAGGGCTTCGACGAGCAGCTCGACGGTGAAGAGCTTGTCAGACCCTTTGGCCCATTCGA
>DASTKM010000108.1:0-5836 GCA_035715885.1 Rubrobacter sp. | reverse complement strand
CAGGCAGGAGATCTCCGGCGCGGTTCTTGGCCTGGTCGTTGCCTTGAAGCCTTCACTTCTCCCTGTGCTCCTGTGGCCGCTCGCGAGGCGGAGGTGGAAGGCGCTCTTGGCCGCGCTCATCTCCGGGGGGGTGGCCACGCTTCTTGGGGTCATCGTACTAGGGCCTGGGGAGACGCTGGACTACATCGGGGTCTTGAGGGAGCAACAGGTCAGCGCTTACTGGGACAACGCATCCCTGCCCTCCGCGGCGGCACGGCTGTTCACGGAGAATCCCTACGCCCAGAACGTCGCGACGTTACCTTGGATGGTCGGTATCGGTTTCGCGCTTGGTATCATCGCCATCGTCCTTACCGCCTTGAGAGTAAGGCACGGACCCGAGGTGGGATTGTGGGCCCTGGTTGCGGCTTCGCTCCTGACCTCGCCCATTGCCTGGCACAACTATCTGGTGCTGCTCGGACCCGGCATCTTGGTGCTCCTGGCGCGGGGCAGGGCGGCGACGGCCTTTCTGCTGCTCGCTTTGCAGTCCATCCCGGCGCAGTGGCCCCTGATCTGGAACGACAGGGGCACGGTCGCGGCATCACTGGCGATGACGCTCTATCTGTATATCCTGATCGCGCACTGGCTCGCCCTCCTGGCCGCAACGAGGGAGCCTGCTGCAGCGAAGCCAGGATAACGGCAGATACGAGCCTCCTGGGAAAGCGTGGCATACTTCCAAGTGGGTAGCGATCCATAAGGAAAGGTTGAAGAGATGGCAGAGACCCTCATGCAGCGCGTGGTCGAAGCATTGCCCTTCCTGGACGATATCGCCGAGGGCGTTCAGCCGAAGGTGCAGGAGGCCGTCGACGTGGGCGGCACGACGGCGCGTAACGTGCTCGACGGAGTCTGGCTCGAGGCACCTTTGCACCCGGCCCTCACGGACGTACCAGTAGGGGCCTGGACCGCGGCGCTCGTCTTCGATGGGTTCGACGTCGTTACAGGGAAGGAGCCCGTGAGACACGCGGCCGATGCCTCGCTCGTCTTCGGGACGTTGGGAGCGCTTGGGGCGGCCGTGACCGGGCTCTCCGACTGGCGGTACCTGAGTGGCGGGTCGAGACGGATGGGAGTAGCGCACGGGCTTCTGAACACGATCGGGCTCGTCCTCAGTGTCGTCTCGCTCGTACTGCGGGCTACGGGGCGCAGGAACGCCGGGCGCCTGGCCTTTCTGACGGGGTACTCAATCAGCGGCATGGCCGCCCACCTCGGTGGAGAACTCTCCTACCACTACGGGCTGCGTGTCAACAGGAACGTCTTCGAGGCAGCAGGTCCCGATGAGTTCGTACCTGTCCTGGGCGAGAGCGAGCTGGCGCAAGACGATCTGCGCCGGGTCGAGGTCGAAGGGGTGGGGGTCTTGCTGAGCCGCTCTTCTGCCGGCGAGGTCTGCGCCATAGCCGCCACGTGCAACCACTTCTCCGGCCCGCTCGAAGAGGGCGATCGCGAAGGCGACACCGTAGTCTGTCCCCTGCACAACTCCCGCTTCGACCTCTGTAGCGGCGAGGTTGTCAACGGGCCGGCCGTCTTCCCCCAATCTCGCTACGAGACAAGGGTGCGTGACGGCAGAATCGAGGTCAAGGCCGCCGCCGAGAACATTCAGAAGAAGGTAAGATAGTCATCTGTCCGTCTTCTCCAGCGTCTCCAGGGCTTCTGCGGCGGCGCGACGAAGGGTGCGGCTTGAGTCGACCTGGAAGACCTTCTGCAGGTCGCCGCGGGCGCGGGCCTTCTCGCCCAGAGCCGCGAGGGCCGAGGCCCGATTGTAGTGGGCTATGCCGAGCTTGGGATCCAGATTTATGGCCCGGTCTGTGGCTTCGAGTGCGGCGCCAGGATTTCCCGATGCGTCGAGGCTCGCCCCCAAGGCCGAGTAGTAGCGGGGGAGGGGACGGCGGGCGCAGATCTCATCGTAGAGCTCAGCCGCCTTCTCGTATTCGCCCTTGCGGAAGGCAGTTCCGGCACGGCGTTCGTCAGGGGTGACGGCGCGGGTCATCAGGGCTGTGAGAGTGGCGGCGCCGCAGAGGTAGACGAGGAGGACGGGGCCATAGTTCTCGACGGTCGCGAGGTTCATCACAAAGGGCAGACCCGCGATAAAGACGCCTGTCGAGAGGGGTGGAATCAGTCGCAAGAAGAAGTCTCTGTAAGCCCTTACGCGCAACAGGTCCCTGTTCTGACGGCCGATCAAGAACGTGAGGACCATCAGGATGACTAGCGCGCCGAACGTAGGATAGAGGAGCCTCACGAGAGTTCTTCCAGCATCCTCCTGGAGGCCGACCGGAAGCGACGGGGGAGGTCCGTCTCCTGCGCCTTCTCGAGGTCCTTGACGGCCCTATTCTTCTTCCCCATCCTTTGTAAGACTAGGGCGCGGTTGTAGTAAGCGAGGCCGTACTCGGGGTCGTCTTCGATCGCCTGCGTCGAGGCTTCCACGGACTCCTCGTAACGCTCAGAGGCCCCAAGGGCGGCCCCCAGAAACGCTTTGTTACGGGCCAGCGGCTTTTCCTCTACCAGCTCCCTGTAGAGTTCGACCGCCCTTGCGTAATCGCCAGCGCGGAAGGCCCTGTTGGCGCTACGCTCCAGGGAGGACACAGAGAGGAAGCTGGCGCCGATTATGGCGACAGCGGAGACGGCCATCCAGACCAGGAGCGTTCGCCCCTGTCCGTAGCTCTGGACTACGAACAGGCTCAGCACCAGCAAGAGCAAAGCGAGGAAGGGGAGGGCCTTGCGGACGAGGTCTCCCCAGGCTTTAGCCCTTGCCAGGTCGCGGTTGGCGGCGTAGATCGTCTGCCAGCTCACGAAGAGGAGCAGGAAGATCAAGACTATCGTTATGGCTCCGGAGCCCACATCTCCCCCTTAAGAGCCGACCGGAGCCGGCTCGAGGCTCCCAAGAACCTCGAGAGCAGGGACGAGCAGCCTTTCGAATTCCTCATCGGAGAGAGCGGCCCGCGCTCCTTCAACGGAGACGGGTTCCTGGAGCCCGATCCAGGATTTACATCCGCCGTACTCATCCCGGTAAGGAAGCTCGACCACTTCGGGGAGCAGAAAAGTGCGCAGGACGAGGATCGTCAGCGGCTTTTTCGGACGCCACTTGAAGCGGCTCTCTGCGTACTCGGGCGTCCACATGTGGTGCGGGTCGAGCGCCGACAGTGCTTCGGCCTCGGAGATCTCGTAGGCCCCCTCGACCTCAGCAAACGACGAGAAGCGCAGGGGTCCGTCGTCGGCGAGGTCAGGGATCCCGTCCATCATGCCGCGATATTCCTCTTTCAGTAGTTCCGGCCTCTGGTGCTCGTAACCGGGGAGGAGCAAAAAGCGCATTTGGGGCACGGCGAAGGCCTTCTCCCTTATACCGCCCTTCCTGACGACGAGCGCCGTCTCTCCGCGCTCCAGCGCCCTGACGGCGACCGCCCACTCCTTGAGCGCGTGCTGTAGAGAATCCAAGACATCACCTCTCGTATAATGCGACCGTTGCACGCCTGATTATATGACGAGAGCGTTCCGGCTTCGATAAAGGAGGCACAATTGACCCAGCAAGAAACGCCACACCGCGTAGAACGAGACTCGATGGGGGAGGTCAAGGTCCCCCGCGAGGCTCTCTTCGGCGCCCAGACCCGCCGCGCCCTGGATAACTTCCCCATAAGCGACCTGCGATTCCAGAGACGGTTTATCCAGGCTCTCGGCGCCATAAAGCTAGAGTCGGCGAACGTGAACAACGAACAGGGGCTGCTCGACGACGAACTCAAGGACGTCATCGTGGAGGCGGCGGAGGAGGTCGTCGAGGGGCGGCTCGACAACCAGTTCGTGCTCGACATCTTCCAGACAGGGAGCGGCACCTCAACGAACATGAACGCCAACGAGGTCATCTCCAACCGGGCTATCCAGATCCTGGATGGCGAGCTAGGCTCCAAGAGCCCGGCCCACCCCAACGACCATGTCAACCAGGGCCAGTCCTCCAACGACGTCATCCCGACCGCCATCCACCTCTCCGCACTCGTCGCTATAAAAGAGGACCTGCTCCCCGGCCTGCGGAAGCTCCAGGAGGCGCTCGACGTAAAGGCCAGCGAGTTCGATAGTGTGGTAAAGACCGGGAGGACGCACCTCCAGGACGCGACCCCGATACGTCTAGGGCAGGAGTTCCGCGGCTACGCGGGCCAGATCGAACGCGGCATACAGCGTGTCGACGAAGCCGTGGAAGACCTCGCCGAAGTGGCCCTCGGTGGCACAGCCGTCGGCACCGGCGTCAACACCCACCCCGATTTCGCCTCCAAAGTTTGCGAGAGGCTCTCCGATCGCTTTGGTATCGAGGTACGCGAGACAGAGAACCACTTCCAGGCCCAGAGTGCTATGGACGCGGCCGTTTTCACCAGCGGCGCCCTCAAGACCGTCGCCGTTAGCCTGCTCAAGATCTCCAACGACATCCGCTGGCTCGGGGCGGGACCCCGCGCCAACCTCGCCGAGATAGCATTGCCGGAAGTGCAGCCTGGCTCATCTATCATGCCAGGCAAGGTGAACCCCGTGATCGCAGAGAGCGCCACCATGGTCGCCGCCCAGGTCATAGGCAACGACGCCACAATCGCCCTCGCCGGGCAGAGCGGTAATTTCGAGCTGAACGTGATGCTTCCTGTAATCGCGTACAACCTGATCCAGAGCATAGAGATTTTGGGCTCAGCCTCGGCCAACCTCGCAGACCAGTGCGTCTCAGGCCTCCAGGCGACCGATCGCGGCCCTGCGCTCGTCGAGCACGGTCTCATGCTAGCCACTGCCCTCGCCCCCGAGGTCGGCTACGACAAAGCAGCAGAGATCTCCAAGGAGGCCTACAAGACAGGCAAGACCATCCGCGAAGTCGCCCGCGAAAGCACAGACCTCTCAGAAGATGAGCTCGACAGGTTGCTGGACGCGCGCAAGATGACATAGATCCAGGACCCGACGGAAGTGACGTTACTGATGTTCGGCTATTTTTAGAACGAGAGCATGGATGTCGTCCGGCAACAGGTTACCGCCGATGAATTGTTACTCATGCCCGACGATGGCTTCCGCTACGAGCTCGTAAAGGGAGAACTGCGGCGGATGACACCGGCAGGAAACGTGCATGGGCGTGTGACGATGAACGTCGGGATCTCACTGGGCGGATACGTCAAGGCTCATGACCTCGGCGCCGTGTACGCTGCCGAGACGGGTTTCCGGTTATCCAGCGATCCAGATACGGTGCGTGCGCCTGATGTGGCTTTCGTGAGCCAGGCCAACGTCGAAGCAGTTGGCGAGGTCGAGGGTTTCTGGCCTGGAGCGCCGGATCTGGCGGTCGAGGTGGTTTCACCCACTGACAGCTACGCGGACGTCGAGGAGAACATCTTCGACTGGATCGACGCCGGTACGAAGATGGTCGTCGTGACCGGTAAGAAGACCGTGGCGCCGGTCCGCCAGGGATTCCGTTTCGCCTGGGACGCGCCGAAGCTGTGCTTCAGCGTCCGAGAGCCGTTCGTCAGCAAGGCGTCGGCGGCGGGAATAGTGTGGGGCAACGTCAGGGCCGGCGAGAAGCTGGAGGTCGTCAGCCAGATGCCTCAGGACGGTGTGATCTTCAGCGACGGCGTCGAGGCCGACTACCTGGCCTTCGACTCCGGCGCAGTCGCCAGCATCTCCGTCGCCGAAGAGAAGGCAAGTCTAGTCGCCGCGTAGAAGGTCGTGAAACGAACTGGGGTTCATTACCGTTTCCTGGTGAGCAGATAGAGGACCGGGGATGTTGACGAGGGCTCTTCTGCGGGACGTGGGAGCCTCGCGTATAATTTTCGCCCAGGGAGCAGGAGTGACAGCATGATCTCCA
>DASTKM010000107.1:0-3314 GCA_035715885.1 Rubrobacter sp. | reverse complement strand
GGGCCTCCTCGCCACGAGCGAGGGTGGCGGCGCTCTCGTTCTCGATGCGCGCGAGGAGGGGCAGTATACCGGTGCCGTGGCGCGAGGGGAGGCCAGGGCGGGGCGTGTACCGGGGGCCGCCCACCTCCACGCCGACAGTCTGTTCGATCCCCAGAGCGGTACCTTCCATTCCGGCGAGGAGCTGGCGCGGAGGCTGGAGGAGGCGGGTGTGCCTGCGGATAGAGACGAGCCTGTCGTCGCCTACTGCAACGGCGGGGTCGCGGCCACGGTTCCGCTCTTTGTCTTGCACCGGCTCGGTTACAAGAGACTGGCCAACTACGACGGTTCGTGGAACGAATGGGGTGTCAGGGAGGATCTGCCCGCAGAGCGTTGAACGCGCGACCAGAGAGCAGGGAGCAACTTCGGTGTTAGAATCTCCGGCGGCATGAAGAAGTACAACGTCCACAGGTCGAGGGCAAAGAACGTCATTTCCTGGGTGTTGAGCCTGCTCATGATATTGGCCGGCGCCGCGCTTATAGCCTCCTTCTTCCTGGCCGGACGCCTTGACAGTACCGCCACGAACAGTGACAACCCTGGCGGTTTCAACGTGCCCAAGCTAGAGACCACAGACGGCGAGAGCACGAGCAGCACCGGCCCCAGCGACAAGACCCTCGAGCTTACCGTCCCCGCGATGGCCAGGATCGAGAACGACGAAGTACCTTACACGGCGGGGAACGACGAGGAGGCGCTAAGGACGAACGCCGCCATCCACCTCGAAGGCACCGGCTTTCCCTGGGACAACGAGGCCAACGTCTACATCGCGGGGCACAGGCTGGGCTACCCCAACACCGAGAGCTGGCTGACCTTCTGGGACCTGAGCGACGTCGTCGGCGGCGACAAGATCTACGTCACCGACGCTAACGGTACAGAGTACACTTACAACGTCTTCAAGACCTTCGTTGTTAGCCCTTCCGATACCCACGTTACAGATACCCTGTCAGGCAAGAACATACTCACGCTCCAGTCCTGCACGCTGCCCGACTACGGCGAGCGTCTGATCGTACAGGCCGAGCTGACCGACACATCGGAGAAAGCGGCGTAGGATCCAACGCCGTGGACGATGGACTCCTCGAAGGGCAGCTAGCCTACTACCGGGCACGCGCCGGGGAGTACGACGAATGGTTTCTCCGCAGGGGACGCCACGACCGCGGTCCGGAGTGGAATCGCAGGTGGTTTCTCGAGCTGGATCGGGTCCGCCAGGAACTCGCCCGGTTCGGCCCAACGGGCAGGATGCTCGAGCTCGCGTGCGGCACCGGTCTGTGGACGGTGGAGCTCGCGCGTCACGCGGCAGGCATAACCGCCGTTGACGCCTCGCCAGAGGTACTCGCTATCAACCGCGCCAGGCTGCAGGAGGCCCGTCCCGAGGTGCCCGTCCGCTACGTCCGAGCCGACCTGTTCGACTGGATACCCGACGACGCCTACGACGTGGTGTTCTTCGGCTTCTGGCTCTCGCACGTGCCTCCAGGGCGCTTCGCCGCTTTCTGGGAGCTCGTCCGGGCGTCGCTACGGCCAGGCGGTCGGGCCTTCTTCGTAGATTCTGTGGGCCCGGAGGCTCCCGCAGAGAAGAGACAGCTCGGGTGGAAGCCAGTAGACCACACTATGCTCAGACGGCTCAACGACGGGCAGGAGTTCAGGATCGTCAAGATCTTCTACGATCCCGTCGACCTCGAAGCGCGCCTCGCCGACATGGGTTGGCGCTTCTCGGTGCACACGACGGATAGACACCTGCTCTACGGTTTCGGCGAGTCCAGCAGGTAATCGCTGCGTCGGCTAGGGCGTGTCTGACGGATGGCCATGTTCGTGGTATCTCTGATCCGAAAGGCCAGATGACTTGACCCGGTAAACGGATCAAGCTGGCAAAGTCTTACCTTGCTATTCGCCAGACATGCCCCAGTCCCGCTGGAACTCCTGCGCCTTGAAACGCTCTCCCGTTACGTCTTTCGATACGTCTGAGGCCAGATAGAGGAATACGGCGGTGTTCTCTTCCGGGGTTATGCGGGTGGCGGGGTCCTCTTCGGGGTAGGCGGCGGCACGCATGTCCGTGCGCATCCCGCCCGGGTCGACAGCGTTCACGCGGATACCGCGCCCCGCGAGCTCTGCGGCCAGGATCTGGGTGAGCCCCTCTATCCCGAACTTGCTCACCGCATAGGCGCCCCACTCGGCCCTGCCCTCGACGCTGACACCGCTGACCACGTTGATCACGGAGCCGCCCTCAGGGAGGTGTGGGATCGTGGCCTTCGAGACCAGGAAAGGCCCGGTGAGGTTGGCGTCTATGACCTTTCTCCACTCGTTCTCGGGATACTCTTCTATTCTGACCCTCGGACCCAGCAGACCGGCGTTGTTGACGAGAACGTCTATACCCCCGAAACGCTCGACCGTCTCGCTGACCATCCTCTCGACGTCCGCGCTCTTCGACACGTCCGCCGCGAGGGCAAGGACCTCCGCCCCCGTATCTTCGACCTCTTCGGCGACCGGACCGATGGACCCTTCGCTGCGGGCGTTGATCGCTACCCTGGCGCCCTCTCTGGCAAAGGCGAGCGCGAGCGCCCTGCCGAGACCCTGGCTCGCACCGGTGATGAGCGTGACTTTGTCTTCTAGCATGTTCCTTCCCTTCGGTAGCATTTCAGCAAGTCAGCATGTCGGCTCTCGTAGGCCAAATCCCTGGCTGACTGGCTACCTAACCTCCTCAGCGACGAAGCGGCGCACGCGCCCCACCAGCTCCGCATGCTCCGCTTTCTGAACTTCGTCACCCTGTATCGTCACCAGACCACCTCATCACAACTGCACCTCTACCTTCCTTGCGGCTTTCCTCAAGAGCGGGACGAACCCTTCGAGCTCCTGCATCGAGTGCCTGAACGTCAGGGTCGCGACGCTCAGCGCTGCCGCCGGGCGGCCGATCACGGGCACGCCTACCGCCCTGACCCCCTCTTCGTGCTCCTCATCGTTCGTCGCGTACCCGCGCTCCCTGGTTAGGAGTAGCTCTTCGCGCAGCTCTTCTGTGTCCGTGATGGTACGAGGGGTCAGCCTCTCCAGGCGGAGGCGTGAGAGCATCTCCTCCATCTCTACGCCAGGAACTTGAGGATGTGCTGGGCCACGGTGCACACCTCGCCGCGCTGGTTGGCGACCTCGATATCTGCACGCGTCCGCAGGTTCTCCTCGTCGATCTCGGAGATAGTGTAGGTAACCGTGACCGTATCACCGATAAAGATCGGCCCTATGAACCTGATGCGGTCGTAGCCTAAAGAGACCGCCTTGGCCCCCGACTTCTCGATCAT
>DASTKM010000106.1:0-16431 GCA_035715885.1 Rubrobacter sp. | reverse complement strand
GCCATCGCCGCCCTGAAAGCCGGGAAGGTTGCTCTCGTCCCTACGGAGACGGTAGTCGGTCTCGTCGCTACGGAGCCGGGCTTACCGAGGATTCGTGCGATCAAAGGCAGGGAAGCGAACAAGCCCATAGCCCTTCTCTGTGCCTCGGCAGAGGAGGCATTCGGATTGGCGGCGAACGTGCCCCCGCTCGCGGAGCACCTCGCGGACATCTACTGGCCCGGTCCTCTCACGCTGGTACTGGAGCTCTCCTCCGGCGGAACCATCGGCGTAAGGGTGCCTGCCGGCAGGGCCGTGCGGGGCCTGCTCGAGTCCTACGGCGGCCCACTCTACGCCACTAGCGCGAACTTCTCCGGCGAACTTGCTCCTGCAGCGCTCGACGAGGTAGACCCGCGCGTGCTCGAGGCCGTGGACGTGGTCGTCAGTGGACAAAGAGGGAGCGGTGAAGCCTCGGCGGTCGTCGACCTCTCAGGAGGCAACGTGCGGCTCGTCCGTGGGACCAGCGAGCTGTCCACACAGAAGCTGGCCCGGTTCGCTCCCGAATGAGGCTCGCCAGCCCCCTAAAGCAGTCTACAGAGATATTGCCCTGCCGCGAGAGCGAAAACAACCAGGTGAAGAGCTGACGAGCCGAAGGCTGGATCGTGCTGATACCTGTCACCTCCCGTTTGAGGGCTTCGCGCAGAAGGTCTATACTCCGTACCGTTGCAGGGCTGGTAGGGAGGACGCGGGGAGATCGAAGCCCCACAGGATCGCTCAACCACCATTTCTCCCGGCGGGACGCCGGGCAATTCTCTAACCCGAAGCGGAGGTAGATCTTGATCGGACCGTACACCGAGGTCGTGGATTCCGAAGTCCAGGAGGCGCTCGACGGCGAACTGGAACGCCAGCGTACGACCATCGAGCTTATCGCGAGCGAGAACTTCACCTCGCCTGCGGTACTGGCGGCGCAGGGCTCGGTCCTTACGAACAAGTACGCCGAAGGCTATCCAGGCAAGCGCTACTACGGCGGCTGCGAGCAGGTGGACAAGGTCGAAAACATCGCCATCGAGCGGGCCAAGAGGCTCTTCGGGGCCGAGCACGTGAACGTGCAGCCCCACTCGGGGAGCCAGGCCAACGAGGCTGCCTATGCGGCGCTCGTGGACCCAGGCGACAAGGTCCTATCCATGGACCTAGCCCACGGCGGGCACCTCACGCACGGGATGAAGCTCAACTTCTCAGGCAGGACCTACGACTTCGTCCACTACGGCGTCGGTGAGGACGGCTACATCGACTACGATCAGGTCCGCGACATCGCCCTCCGCGAGAGGCCGAAGATGATCCTGGCCGGAGCCAGCGCCTACCCGCGCATCTTCGACTTCGAGAGGTTCCGTGAGATCTCCGACGAGGTAGGGGCCTTCTTCCTTACGGACATGGCCCACATCGCGGGCCTCATCGCCGCAGACGTCCATCCCTCGCCCATACCCTACTCCGAGATCGTAACCACAACGACCCACAAGACGCTGCGGGGGGCCCGCGGAGGTATGATCCTCTGCCGCGAAGAGTTCGCCAAGAAGGTCAACAGCCGCGTCTTCCCGGGCATGCAGGGTGGCCCGCTGATGCACGCGATCGCCGGCAAGGCAGTCGCCCTCGGAGAAGCGCTGCAGCCCGAGTTCGAGGAGTACGCCCGCAAGATCGTCGCTAATTGCAGGGTTCTGGCCGAGGGGCTATTGGAAGGGGGCCTGGATCTCGTCTCCGGCGGGACAGACAACCACCTGATCCTGGTCGACCTGAAAGATGCTGGGATCACGGGCAAACAACTGGAAGATTCGCTGGAGGCCGTGGGCATCACCTGCAACAAGAACATGGTCCCGAACGACCCAGAGCCGCCCACCGTGACGAGCGGTATCAGGCTAGGCACAGCGGCGATGACGACCAGGGGCATGGGTGAGGACGAGATGCAGGAGATCGCGGAGATCATCGTCGCAACCTCACATGGCAAGACCTCCGGCCTGCGCGATAGGGTGAAGGCGCTTACGGAGGCCTATCCGCTGTATGAGTGAGACAAGCCCCGATGTGAAGAACCTCCACATCGTAGACGGGCCACTGAGTCGCCACAAGCTCGCAGTCCTGCGCGACGAGCGGACCACGACCGTCGGCTTCAGGCAGGCCATGAAGGAGCTCGCCCTTATCATGGTCGCCGAGGCCACAGGAAACATGCCTACCCGTCCGGTCCGGATCCGCACGCCCCTGACCGAGACTGAGGTCGAGGAGATCTCCGGTCCCGTCTGCCTCGTTCCTGTCCTGCGCGCCGGCCTCGGTATGCTCGACGGAGCGCTCGACCTCCTGCCGACGGCGACGGTCGGCTTTATGGGCCTCCAGCGCGACGAGGAGACGGCCCAGCCTATTGAGTACTACGTCAACCTCCCGCGTAACCTGGACGAGTACCTGGTCATCGTCCTCGACCCGATGCTCGCCACTGGGGGGAGTCTCTCGGCCACCATTGACAAGCTCAAGAGAGAGGGGGCGACCTGGATCTCCTGCCTCCACGCGGTCGCCGCGGTGCCAGGCGTAGAGCGCGTTTCCAGCGAGCACCCCGACGTGACCTTCTACGCCGCAGCCGTCGACCCGGAACTGGATGATCGCTCGTTCATCGTCCCCGGCCTCGGCGACGCCGGAGACAGACTATATGGAACCCTTTGAGGATCCCGCCCCAGACACTTCAGACTCCCACGAAGTTCTGAAGAAAGTCCGTCCTTCCTGGAACGAGTACTTCATGCGCATTGCGCACGAGGTCGCCACCCGCTCGACTTGCCCACGGCTGGCCGTCGGGGCCGTGATCGTCCGTGACAAACGCATCCTGACCACCGGCTACAACGGTAGTCCCTCAGGGATGCCCCACTGCGAGGATGTGGGATGCCTGATCAGGATCGTGGACGGCCGCGAGAGCTGCCAGCGTACGCTCCACGCGGAGCAGAACGCCATCATCCAGGCCGCCTACCACGGGGTCTCCGTGACCGGCGCCTCCATTTACTGCACCCATCAGCCATGCCTCATGTGCGTGAAGATGATCATGAACGCCGGTATCGACGCAGTGCACTACGCAGGCGGCTACCCCGACCCTCTCGCTATAGAGCTCGCAGCCGAAGGCGGCCTCGCCATGGTCCGGATCGAGTAAGGCCGTACCCGCACATGGCCGTAGGGGCGGTTCGCGAACCGCCCTCAGCACGAACCACCAGGCCCATATAGTGTCCTGACCCAGATCTCCTCCAGCGTAGCGAACACCGCCGCGCTCTCCCGGCGCGATGGCTGGCGCTCAGGGCGCCCGAAGGCGTCAAGCAAGTAACGCTCGGTCATGAGCACCAGCGCCCGAGCCGTCTCCTGCGGGTCGAGGTCGGAAGGGGACAGGCCAGCCTCCATGTCGCGCGAGATGCGGCTCGCCACCGCACCGACCAGACGTTCGATCAGACCGTGCCTGTAAACCTGTTCGACCCTGGCATCATAGCCCGCCGCATCGGCGATCGCCCGCAAAACGGGCCCGTACTCGACGAAGGTCCGCGAACCAGCCCGCAACGCGTCGACCAGAACTTCCCTCCCTTCATCCCCCCCCTCACCACCAGAGAGCCAGCGCCAGTCAAGCGCGAAGAGCAGACCCCCGATTCCCTCCAGCAGCCGCGTCACCACCTCGTAGCGGTCCCGGAAATACGCGTAGAAGGCAGGTCGCGACAGCCCGGTCCTGACCATTACCCCCTCCACGGTCATCTCCCTGAATGGGTGCTCCTCCAGAAACGCCCGCGCCGCAGCAAGTATCGCCCGCTCCGCCTCCTCAGGCCTGCGTCGCCTGCGCGGACCCCGGTCCCCGCTCACCTCATCACCACTCCCTAGCAAACTCTCTCCTCCAATGAGAGACAATGTACCGCTTTATTGACACCGTGTCTATTGACGTCATGTCAATAGCGAGATATCATTTTGATAGAGAGCCACGAGAGGAGAGATCCGTGGACGGTAGCGAGGCGAGGGAGGTTCGGCTGAAGCGGCGAGAGCCCGCCTCGGGCGTCCTGCGGAGGTTCGCAGGAAAGGACATTTTCCGGAGATTGACACTGATTGCAACAATTTGGCCCGTAAGGTATAGTTCGGGTGATGCCCGACACCAGATCTCAACGGAACGACGCGCGTGGCAACTACGCGCGTTTCGTCGGTCTCGGGTTTACGCTCATCTTGATCTTTGGCCTTCCTACCGTGGTTGGTTTCTTTCTGGACAGGCTTGCGGGCACGCTGCCGCTGTTCCTGTTGATCGGGCTGGCGGGGGGGTTCGTCGGAGGCATGTTCTACGTGTACCGGGTGCTCCAGAAACTGGACGGTGGATGAGCGGTCACTGGCAGCTGGCCTTCCGGAGCGCGGGCTGGATGGCCCTGCTGGCGGCTGTCGCGGTGGCTGTGATCTCGTATTTATTCGATATGGACTCCGCCGTCGCCTTTGGTTACGGGGCCGGAGTGGGTCTTTTGAGCTTCATCTCGACGGCTGTGACGGTGTCGTTGTTGACGGGACGGTCGAAGGTGATCGGCGTCGTGCTCGGGGTGGGGTCTTTCGTGGCGCGATACGGGTTCGTCGCGATTGCGCTGGGGATACCTATGTACAGGGACTTGTGGCCCACTCTTCCGGCTTTAGGTGGATTCGCCGCAGTATATTTCGCGGAGACCGTGTTGCTTGTGCCGTGGGCGATCAGGACGATGATTATTCCGGTCGCGGAGCGTCAGGTGGACGAGGGAGCAGAACGGAGGAGGGGCACTCGATGAGTACGATTGCGCTCATGCAGGTGAGCCAGGACGAGTTGCGAGAGAAGATCTTGCACACCTTCGAGAGTGGCAGGCATGCTTGGGTCATCCCTCTGCACATAGGGCCTATAGACATCTCTATCAACAAGGGTGTGTGGTTCCTGTTCTTCGGGGCGGCGGTGACGTTTCTTATCCTGTTCATTGGTAGCCGGTTGCTCAAAGATCGCCCCGGCGCCTACCAGGTGATCGTCGAGGAGCTCTACGGTTTCGGGCGCAACCTCGGCGGACAGGTCGGGGAGGAGGGAAGGAAGTGGTTTCCGTATACGCTCTCGCTCTTCGTGTTCATCCTGGTGCTCAACCTGATCGGGCTGGTACCGAACACCTACCCGGTGACGGCCAACATCACGTTCACCCTGGTCCTGGCGGCCCTGACGTTTATCCTCACACAGTTCGAGGGTTTCAGGCGCTACGGTGCAGGGACGTACCTCAAGAGCTTCGCGCCTCCAGGCTTACCGTTAAAACCAATCATGGTTCCGTTCATGTGGTCCGTCGAGATTCTCGGCGAGTTCACCAAGCCCCTTACGCTGGGGATGCGGCTCTACGCCAACATCCTGGCAGGGCATCTCATCATTCTGGTGTTCCTCGGCTTGATCCTGTATTTCGGGACGTTCGCGGCGATCGTCTCCGTGCCCCTGGCTGTGGTGTTCTACGCTTTCGAGATCTTCGTCGCGGTATTGCAGGCTTACATTTTCGCTATACTCACGCAGGTTTACATCGAGTTGGCCATGTTCCGCGAGGATCACTAGAGATCGCAAGCAAGAAAACAGAAAGGAGCAGGTAGATGGAGGCATTGGCGCTTGTAGAACCCATGTTGGCGCTACTTCAGGCGACCGGAGACGTTACCATGATCGGGGTCGGCATCGCGGCCGGCACGGCGGTCATCGGCCCGGGCGTTGGGATGGGATATCTCATCGGGCAGACCATCGCGTCTATTCATCGCCAGCCGGAGGCGTTCGAACAGACGAGGACTCTGATGTTTCTCGGCATCGGTCTGGTCGAGGCGTTCGCCCTCTACGGGATCGTGTTCGCTCTCCTCATAGCCTTCGTTCTCGGCTAGACGAGGTTAAGAGGACGAAACAAGAGGGGAGCTTATGCTAGATCCGACAGGGATCTTCGATCTGGGCAACACCAGTTTGCTCTTCTGGGAGATCATTACTTTCTTTATCCTGCTGTTCCTGCTCGTTCGGTACGTCTACCCGCCGATCCGGAAGCAGATACAGGAACGGCAGACCCAGATCGAGCGCTCAATAGACGAGGCTGAGAAGACGCGCGCCGAGGCCCGCGAGCTTCTGGCCGAGTACAGGCGCCAGATCGAGGAGGCCCGCGGTGAGGGCCGGCGTATCCTCGAGGACGCCCGCAAGCAGGCCGAAGCGCAGCGCGAGCGTACCAAGAGGGAGGCCCGCGAGGAGGGCGACCGCATGATCGAGCGCGCCCGCGAGGAGATAGACCGCGAGCGGGAGTCGGCTTTGCGCGAGCTCCGCCGCGAGGTCGCAGACATGGTGGTCCAGGCCTCAGAGCAGGTCATAGGACGCTCCATAGACCGTGACGAGCACGAGCGCCTGATCTCCCAGGCCATCGACGATCTCGAAGCCGAGGTGGCCGGTGCAACCTCGGGCCCGGGTGACGGGAGCGGGATCGCTTGAGCGCCGTATCCACGTACGCCGAGGCCCTCTTCGAGGCGGCGCGTGAGAGAGACGAGCTCGAGGAGGTCCTCTCGGATCTCCAGGAGTTCGTTACGGCCCTGCGGGAGACCGAGGAGCTCAGACTCTTCTTTTACGGTGGGCAGGTCCCCGAGCGCCAGAAGCGCAGGGCCCTGGACGGCCTGACCGAAGGCATGAAAACCTCGACAACCAACTTCCTGAAGGTGCTCGCGGACAACGGGCGGGAGGAGATCCTGGAGGATGTGCTCCGGCTCTACGAGGAGATCGTCAAAGAGCATCTTGGCAGGATCGAGGTGGAGGTCACGACGGCCGTGGAGCTCTCGGGGGAGTCGGAGCGTCGTCTCAGGGAGCGGCTGGGCAACCTGCTCGAAGGCCGCGAGGTGATCCTGGAGACTAACGTGGACCAGGACCTTATCGGGGGCGCGGTCTTCCGGTTCGGGGGACGCATGATGGACGGCAGTATCCGGGGGCGGTTGGAGAGCCTCCGCGAGGGGATGCTCGAGAGGAGTGTTGTTTAGTGGGTAGGCTAAGGCCGGAGGAGATCTCCTCCATACTAAAAGGCGCTATTACGGACTACGAGAACCGCGTCCGAACCGAAGAGATCGGGCAGGTCCTCGAGGTCGGGGACGGCATCGCGCGCGTACACGGCCTCACGAACGCGATGTATCAGGAGATGCTGGAGTTCGAGGACTCCCGCGGAAACAAGATCATCGGGCTCGCGCTCAACCTGGAGGAGGATAACGTCGGCGCCATCATCGCGGGCGACGACACCCACATCCAGGAGGGCAACACCGTAAGGCGCACCGAGCAGCTTGCGAGCGTGCCGGTGGGCGAGGGCGTGCTAGGCCGCGTCATAGACGCCCTTGGACGCCCGATGGACGGTAAGGGTGAGATCGAGGCCGAGGGGACCCTTCCTGTGGAGATCGTGGCCCCTGGCATCATCAAGCGCCAGCCGGTCAAACAGCCCCTCCAGACGGGTATCAAGGCTATAGACTCCATGATCCCGATCGGGCGAGGGCAGCGGGAGCTTATCATCGGCGACAGGAAGACGGGTAAGACCTCGATCCTGCTCGACACCATCATCAACCAGGCCGACCAGGACGTGAAGTGCGTCTACGTCGCCATCGGCCAGAAGGACTCCACCGTGGCAGGCGTCGTCGCCGCACTGGAGGAGGCCGGCGCGCTGGAGTACACGACCGTCGTGAACGCCTCGGCGGCCCAGTCTGCGACGCTGCAGTATCTGGCCCCTTACGCGGGGTGCGCCATCGGCGAGTTCTTTATGAACCGGGGCGAGGATGCACTTCTCATCTACGACGACCTCTCCAAGCACGCCGTCGCCTACAGGCAGATGATGCTGCTCCTGAGGCGACCGCCTGGGCGCGAGGCGTATCCGGGGGACGTTTTCTACCTGCACTCTCGCCTGCTGGAGCGCGCTGCAAAGCTCTCGGACGACGCCGGAGCCGGGTCGCTCACGGCGCTGCCGGTCATCGAGACCAAGGCGGGGGACATCTCGGCGTACATCCCGACGAACGTCATCTCCATCACGGACGGCCAGATCTTCCTCGACTCAGACCTCTTCAACTCGGGCCAGCGCCCGGCCATCGACACGGGTAACTCCGTGAGCCGCGTGGGGTCTTCGGCCCAGATCAAAGCTATGAAGAGCGTCGCAGGCACACTCAGGCTCGACCTGAACCAGTACCGCGAGCTCGCCAGCTTCGCCCAGTTCGGGAGCGACCTGGACAAGGCCACGCAGCAGACCCTAAACCGCGGGGAACGCCTGACGGCGATCCTGAAGCAGGACGAGCGCGACCCGATGCGGGTCGAGGAGCAGGTAGCCGTCCTCTACGCCGCGTCGAACGGCTACCTGGACGATATCGAGACCGACGCGGTCACGGACTGGGAGCGCCAGTTCCGCGACTTTATGCGCGACACCCACGGCGACCTGCTCGACTCCGTCCGCTCCGAGCAACAGCTCTCGGACGAGAACGAGGAGAAACTGCGCGAGGCCGTAGAGCAGTTCAACTCCAACTACGAGCCCGAGCATACTAGCCTCGTCGATGTCTCCGTAGGGGACAACGAGGACGAGGAAGATAACGCGCCGGAGCCTGAGAACGGGGAGGGCGAAGACCAGACTCGAGAGGAAGAGGAGGACTAGGGCTTGGCTTCAGCCAGGGACTTTCAGAGGCAGATCAATACCGTTAAGAACCAGGCGAGGGTCTTCTCCGCCCTGCAGACGGTCTCCTCAGTGAAGTTCCGCAAGGCGGAGGCCAGGGTCAGGCGTGCACGCCCCTACGCAGAAAACGTGGAGCAGATGATGCGCGACGTGGCAGATAGCGCCTCAGGGGACCTTCCGCTTCTGACCGGGCGGGAGGTTCGGCGCGTCGCCGTCTGCACCCTCACAGCCGACCGGGGCCTGGCCGGCGGGTTCAACGCGCAGGTGCTTCGCCGAACCGTTAGCCTCAGAAACGAGAAGGACCCAGGCGCTCTGCAGGTCGCGAGCGGCCGCAAGGCCGTCGCGTTCTTCCGGTTCAGGCGTGTTGAGCTCGTCGAAGTCTTTACCGGTTTCACCGACAACCCGACCTATGAGAAGGCACGTGAGATAGGGCGTGCCCTCACGCGGCTCTTCGACGATGAAGAGGCCGACGAAGTGTACCTGGTCTACAACCGCTTCGAGAGCGTCCTGAACCAGAGGCCCGTGGTCAAACGACTCCTGCCGGTCGCCCCGGAGGAGGATGACGAAGCGGAAGAAGAGAATGGTGTCTCCTACATGGAATATGTCCCCGACGCCGAGACAGTCCTGAAGCAGCTCGTGCCGCGCTACGTGGAGACGATGGTGTGGCAGGCCCTCCTCGAAGGAGCGGCGGGCGAGCACGGCGCCCGCATGACGGCAATGAAGAACGCCACGGACAACGCAAACGACCTGGTGCGCGACCTTACCCTCCAGATGAACAAGGCGCGCCAGGCCCAGATCACCCAGGAGATCCTTGAGATCGTCGGCGGCGCGGAGGCCCTCTCCGCGGGCTAAAGAGAAGGAGTTTTCATGACCGAGAGCGAGAGCGGACAGTCCTTTAATCGCACGACCTTCGGCGGCGACAGGGGCGAGGTCGATAACGGCCACACCGGTGCGCAGCAGGAGGGCAGCCAGGACGGCCACGAAGAACGCCGCGAAGGCGTAGGCACGGTCGTCGAAGTCAAGGGGCCGGTCGTGGACGTCAGGTTCCCGCCTGAGGACATACCGGAGATCTTCAACGCCGTCACGGTTCCTATCGAGGCTGACGGCGAGACGACCGAGTTGACCCTGGAGGTGCAGCAGCTCCTCGGGGACGACATGGTTCGCACGGTAGCGATGGCCTCGACCGACGGCCTGAGGCGCGGCGTGGACGCGCAGGATACAGGCCAGCCGATAACCGTGCCGGTAGGCAAGAGCGTGCTGGGGCGCGTGCTCGACGTGCTGGGGCAGCCGGTGGACGAGCGGGGGCCTGTGGAGGACGCGGAGCACTATTGGCCGATACACCGTCCTTCCCCGAGGTTCGAGGACCTCGCGACGCAGGCCGAGCAGTTCGTCACGGGCATCAAGGTCATGGACCTTCTTTGCCCGGTGCGCAGGGGCGGCAAGGTCGGCCTCTTCGGCGGCGCAGGCGTCGGCAAGACGGTCGTCATCCAGGAGCTGATCAACAACATAGCCCTGCAGTACGAGGGCACTTCCGTATTCGCCGGCGTCGGCGAGCGCACGCGCGAGGGGAACGACCTCTACGGCGAGTTCGAGGAAGCCGGGATCCTCCCTAACGTGGGGCTCGTCTTCGGCCAGATGAACGAGCCGCCAGGCGCCCGCTTCCGCGTCGCGCTAACGGGCGTCACCATCGCCGAGTACTTCCGCGAGGAGCTCGGCCAGGACGTCCTCTTCTTCGTCGACAACATCTTCCGCTTCGTCCAGTCAGGCAACGAGGTCTCCGCGCTTATGGGCCGCATGCCCTCAGAGGTCGGCTACCAGCCCACTTTAGGCACCGAGATGGGCGCGCTCCAGGAACGCATAACCTCGACGAAGAACGGTTCGATCACCAGCTTCCAGGCGGTGTACGTCCCGGCTGACGACTTCACCGACCCGGCACCTTTCACGGTGTTCGCCCACCTCGACTCGACAGTCGAGCTCTCGCGGTCGCTCTCAGCGCAGGGCATATACCCGGCCGTCGACCCCCTGACGTCGTCCTCGACGTTGCTGGACCCGTCCATCGTGGGCGACGAGCACTACCAGGTGGCACAGCAGGTCCAGAGTATCCTCCAGCGATACAAAGAGCTGCAGGACATCATCGCCATTCTCGGCATAGACGAGCTCTCGGAGGAGGACAAGGTCATCGTCGGCCGGGCCAGGCGCCTCCAGCGCTTCCTCTCACAGCCTTTCTTCGTCGCTGAGCAGTTCACCGGCCTCGAAGGCAAGTTCGTCGAGCTCGACGAGACGATCCGCTCCTTCAAGGAGGTCGTCGAAGGCAAGCACGACGAACTGCCCGAGCAGGCGTTCTACCTCGTCGGCGGTATAGATGAGGCCGTAAAGAAGGCAAGAAAGACCAGCGGCGAAGGGGAGTCAGAGGACGAGGAATACGGCGATGAGGAATCAGGGGAAGAGGAGTCCGGCGAAGACAACGAGGGTTAATGGCTGAGGATCGCGACCAGTGGGGCGGGGGACGGCAGCTCTTTTGCCGGGTCATCACGCCTGAGGAGATAATCTACGACGGTGAGGCCGACCTGGTGATCGCCCGTATCGCCGACGGGGATATCGGGGTGCTGGTCGACCACTCTCCGCTGGTCTCCACTGTGAAGGCTGGGGAGGTCAGGATAAGGGAGAACGACGAACAGAGAGTCTACGCGACCTCCGACGGGTTCTTCAAGGTCTCCGAGAACCTTGTGCAGGTGCTCGTCGAGGAGGCTGTCTCTCCTGAGGACATCGACGTTGATAAGGCGGAGAACCGTGTCGAGGAGGCAGAAAGGGAGATCTCCGAGGTCTCGGAGGAGGCCGAGGATCGTGATAGGGTGCTCGAGGAGATAAGGCGTCGCCAGCGTACGGGTGAGAACTTCGTACGCGTGGCGCGCAAGTACAGAGGCAGCTAGGGCCCAAAAGCGCTAGAATACACGCCTGGCGAAACGGCATCGCCGGTAGTAACGCAGACGTTATCCGGCTGTTGTCGTTTCGTAACCTTTCATTGGCATACTGATACTACGAGTCCGGATGAGCGGACCGGGAAGGCATACCGGGGAGGATCCGTGTCTGAGAGATTCTACGTCGAGGGCGGGAAACAACTGCAGGGGGAGATCGAGGTCTCAGGGGCCAAGAACGCAGCCCTGAAGTTCGTCGCGGCGTCGCTCCTCACGCCGGGGAAGTCGGTCCTCCACCACGTCCCCCGCATCAAAGACATGCGCACCATGCTCGCCCTCCTCGACGAGCTCGGTGTCCTTACGCGCTTTACGGGAAACACCCTGGAGATCGATGCCTCCACCGTAGACTCGTACACGGCCCCCTACGAGCTGGTGCGCCAGATGCGGGCTAGTCTAGTCGTCCTCGGGCCCCTCGCGGCGCGCTTCGGGGAGGCCGAGGTCTCGGCGCCTGGTGGGTGTAACCTGGGCTTGAGGAAGTTCAACTTTCACGTCGACGGCCTGCGGGCTCTCGGCGTTGACGTCGAACTCGACCACGGCTTTATAAAGGCTAGCGCGCCAGGCGGCTTGCGCGCCGCTGAGGTCAACTTCGAGTACCCTAGCGTCGGCGCCACAGAGAACGTGATGATGGCGGCCGTGCTCGCGGATGGGGTCACCATTATCGAGAACGGCGCGAGAGAGCCGGAGATCTCCGCCCTCGCCGGCTTCCTCAATTCGATGGGCGCGCGCGTCATGGGAGCGGGCACGGGCCGCATCGTGATCGAAGGCGTCAGTGAACTGTACCCCACCGAGTGGACGGTGATGCCTGACCGTATCGAGGCGGGTACTTTCTTGATGGCCACGGCGGCGACCGGCGGGGACGTCACGGTAACCAACGCCCTCCCCGAACACCTGAAGATGGAGCTCGAGAAGCTGCGGGAGATGGGCGTGGATGTACGCGCCACCCCTGGTTTCCCGGGCATCAGAATTAGGGTCGAGGATACCGCTTCCCTCTCCGGGGTAGACGTCGCAACGCTTCCTTTCCCAGGCTTCGCGACCGACCTTCAGGCCCAGATGATGGTCTTGCTCACCCAGGCTTCGGGTGCTGGCATCATCACGGAGAACGTCTACGAGAACAGGCTTCAGGTGGCCGAGGAGTTGAACCGCCTCGACGCGGGTATAGACCTTTTCGGTGGCCACAGGGCACTCGTCCGCGGCCCGCGCCGGCTCTCGGGGACCATCGTGCAGTCCCCCGACCTGCGCGGAGGCGCGGCGCTGGTGATGGCTGGCCTGGTCTCCGAGGGCACCACCGTCGTGGATGGCGCCGCGCACATCCTGCGCGGCTACGAGGATTTCGAAGAGAAGCTCACAGCACTCGGCGCGACCGTCGCCTTCGAGGCAGGAGCCCCGATCCACCGCTAGTATCGGCCTGCAGCCTCATCATGTCAGCGAGTCAGCACGCTCAGGCTAAAGCCTTCGCATGCGCAAAGCTGAAGTGCTGATATGCTGAAAGCGCCCGAAAGGGCGCGTGCTGACAAGCCGCCTGCAAGGCGGCGTGCTGAAATATAGACTGCTCTTGTCGGCTTCCGAAAAGCGGAGAATCTACTGGCGGTAATAGTTGAGAACACCGAGGTCCATGCGCTCGCCCGGCAGCTCGTGCGCTACAGGTCTTACACGCCAGGCGCGGCGCAGTCCGCGATGGACTTTATCAATGGCTGGTTCGGGGCGCGCGGGCTCGAGACGACGCGCTATACGGGCGCGGGACCCCGCGGGGACCTGGCTTCGCTCGTGGTGCGGGTAGGGGAAGGAGATCCAAGGATACTCCTGCACGGGCACGTCGACGTGGTGCCTGGAGAGGAGTCGCAGTTCGAGTTGCGCGAGGAGGGGGACGAGCTCTACGGTCGTGGGGTCTACGACATGAAGGGCGCCCTCGCCGCCATGATGTACGCCATCGAGGACCTGCAGAAGCTGGGGTGCGAAGCCACAGTCGAGCTCCTCATCGTCCCCGATGAAGAGGGTGAATACGGCGCGAAAGCGGGCGCTGAGGTCTTGATCTCCAACGGCCACGTGGGGGACTTCGTGATCACGGGCGAGCCCACGGACTTCCATATCGGTACCCAGGCGAAGGGAGTGCTCGACCTCCGTGTTACGCTGCGGGGTAAGAGCGCCCACGGCTCCCAGCCCTGGCTGGGCAAGAACGCCGCGCTCCTCGCGTACGAGCACTACCGTAAGGTCACAGACCTGCCTTTCACAGAACAGAGGAGCGACCTCTTCCCTTATCCGAGCGTGAACCTGGCGCGCATCATCGGAGGCGACGTACTCAACCGCGTGCCAGACCGCTGCACTTACGACCTCGACGTCCGCTTCCTCCCGCACCAGGACCCTGAGGAGATCGTGCGTCAGATACGCTCGGTGGACCTTCCCGCCGATGTCGAGATCCTGTTCTACCGCGAACCTACCTACGTGACGCGCCAAAACCCCTACGTGAAGGTGCTCCGCGAGGTCTCTGCGCGCCACTTCCGCGGCAACCCGGTCGGCGTAGGCCGCCACGGCGCGAGCGACATCGTCTACTTCCAGCGTGCAGGGGTGCCTGGTGTCGAGTTCGGTCCCGTCGGCGGGGGACATCATGGTCCGAACGAGTATGTGGTTACCTCGTCTCTGGAAACGTACAGGCACATGATCGTCCAGTTCGTCCAGATCGTCGGCCGCAACGGCAAGGTACTCTGATGCCGGAGACCTGGAGCCTCAGGAGGCGCCTCACGCTCTCGGGAGGCGAGATCGCCTACGACGTGCTCGGCTACGGGCCGCCCCTGATCCTGGTTCACGGCACGCCGAGCCGTTCCTACATCTGGCGCGACGTCGCCATGAGGCTCGCAGACAGGTTCACCATCTACATCTTCGACCTGCTCGGGTTCGGCCAGTCGGAGCGGAGGGAAGGGCTCGACGTCTCTATCTCGGGCCAGTCACGACTGCTCGCCGAGATGGTGGAGGCCTGGGAGCTCGAGGCGCCCTCGGTAGCCGGCCACGATATCGGGGGCGCGATCGCCCTACGCACCCACCTGCTCGAAGGCGTGCCTTTCGGATGCATCGCCCTGGTCGACAGCGTCGTCCTCCGTCCGTGGATAACCCCGACGACCAGGCACGTAAAAGCGCACCTAGACGTCTACGGAACCATGCCCGCGGAGATCTTCGAGGCCATCGTTGCCTCCTACCTCCGCACAGCGACGCACATGCCGCTGGACCAACACGCCTTCGCGACCTACCTCGAAGGGTGGAGGGGGGAGTCTGGACAGAGGCTCTACCTCCAGAAAGATGCCCAGCTCGACGAGGAAGACACCGCAGAGTTCGAGCCTCTACTCCCGTCCATCAACATTCCCGTCAGCATCATCTGGGGCGAGCAAGACGCATGGCTCGTCCCCTCTCTCGCCGAACGTCTGCATGAGGTCATCCCGGGCTCAGACCTCCTCGTGTTGCCCGAGACAGGGCATTTCGCCATGGAAGATAGCCCAAAAGAGGTCGCGGCGGCACTCTTCGAGTTCTTTACCCGATGTAGCGACTAACGCCCTCGCCCTCCGTTGACGGCACCCTCGCTGCCTCTTAGTTAGTTGTTTCGACCTCTTGAAACGGTTCGGCCTCCCCGCGAGGTGGCCCGCCGCCTGCTTTGCTCGCTTCCGCCTCGGCTTCGGCTTCCTCCTGGGATATCGCGCCTCCGGCGATGGCGACGATGTCGTTCTCTATAGAGGAGATCTCTCCTCCCATGCTCGCCCAGACACCGATCGAGAAGCCCTCGTCCACAGGCTCGCCTAACTTCTGCTCATACTCTACTTCGTCGCCCTCGGAGACGAGCGGAGTGGCCGGCTTCAACAGACCGCCGCCCAGCGGGATGTGCACGCCCGAGATCTCTCCGACCAGAGAGACGATACCCTCCTCAGGGGGTGGGGTTTTTATGTCGGCGTACTCCTTGCCTTGCCTGTCCCTGGCAATTACGAAGAGGGCGTTCGTCATTCGCCGCAAGTAGCCGTCGCCCGTCCCTATCTCCTCGATAGCCATATCGTGCAGGTAAGGACCGCCGTCCAAGAGCGAGAGGTGGCCAGAGTTCTCCACGTCCAGCCCGGCTATCCCGAGGATCTCCGCGAAGGAGGCCCCTATCGGCGCCTCGTAGACCTTCAGGTCAATCTCCTCGCCGTAGACGGTGAAAAACGTTGTGGTGGTTGGCTTGCCCAGAAAGAGCGCATTGTAGACGTTCAGCAGGGTCTCCGAGTTGTTGACGACGATACCGACGTCCGGGGGCATCCCAGGCCGCCGCTTCCCATCGGGCGTATCCAGGAACAGGGGCACCTTGACATCGGTGGAGTGCTTTATGAGGGTCTTCTCCTCGCCCAGGGCGTACGTATCGGGCACGTAGCGCATATCGTAGAGGCCGTCGGTGGCGTGCTCCTGGTAAGCGGCGAACCACTCCCTGTCCTTCTCGTGAACGCCCATGGAGATCTGTTCGAATCCGAAGATCTCCTTCATGGCCTCGAAGAGCAGGAGGAACTCCTCCAGATGCTCTCGCTGCACCAACTTGTCGCCCCAGTAGCCTGGCTCGCTCTCGGTGGCGTTGACGATCAGGTGCGGCTGGGGCTTCATGTACTTGAAGTAGGTAGGGAAACCGCCGCCGCCAGCGCCGACTATGCCGGCCTGGCGCATGATCTCCACGGCCTCTTCGACGCTCAGGTCCTTTACTTCTTCGAGGTTGCGTTGCTTCATCTCGGCCATGACCATCGCCCCCTAAAGATCTAGTTGGTTCCCCAGCCTGGCGCAATCTTCGAGTAGTCGTACTCGGCGGCCTTGGTGGC
>DASTKM010000105.1:0-18328 GCA_035715885.1 Rubrobacter sp. | reverse complement strand
GAGCAGACACTGAACCAGCTCCTCGTGGAGATGGACGGCTTCGATTCGAAGAGCGGGATCATCATGCTCGCCGCCACCAACCGCGCGGACATCCTCGACCCCGCGCTCCTCAGGCCAGGGCGTTTCGACAGGCAGATAGTCGTGGACCGTCCGGATCTGCCCGGTAGAGAGAAGATTCTCAGGGTACACACAAGAGGCAAGCCCCTGGGCCCAGACGTAGAGATCGGCACGCTCGCTAGGGGGACTCCGGGCTTCACCGGCGCCGACCTTGCAAACCTGGTCAACGAAGCCGCGCTCCTTGCGGCCCGTCACGACAAGAACCAGATCGACATGTCAGAGATGGAAGAGGCCATAGACCGCGTGATCGCCGGTCCGGAGAGGAAGACCCGCCTCATCTCCGACAAGGAGAAGGAGATAACAGCCTACCACGAGGGCGGGCACGCCATCGTAGGAGCGCTCCTTCCTGATGCCGACCCTGTGCACAAGATCACCATCATCCCGCGCGGCCAGGCGCTCGGTGTAACCATGAGCCTGCCAACAGAGGATAGGTTCATGATGAGCCGGGGCCAGCTGATGGCACAGCTCGCCATGATGCTCGGCGGTAGGGCCGCTGAAAGGGTGGTCTTCGACGAGATCACAACCGGCGCCTCAAACGACCTCGAACGAGTGACGCAGACGGCCAGGCAGATGGTAACGCGCTTTGGGATGAGCGAGAAGCTAGGACCCATGGCCTTGGGGCACCAGCAGGGACAGGTCTTCATGGGCCGCGACTTCAACAACCAGCCGGATTACTCAGACGAGATCGCCTTCCAGATAGACAAGGAGATCCGCAGGATCGTCGATGAGTCCTACGACACCGCCGAGGATGTACTGGTTCGTAATCGTGAGCTGCTGGACAAGCTCTCCGCCGAGCTGATCGAGTACGAGACCGTAGACGCCAATCACCTGAAGCGCCTGATCGAGCAGTACGCCGTGGATAGCATCTCACCGAACGGTGCCGTCCCCGACTCCGACGGACGCTACAGGGGTAGCTACCAGGACTAGATGGGCCGCACGGCCCGGAACACAGACAGGGCCGGGAACCTTACGGCAGGTCCCGGCCCTGTCGTCGTCGGCATCCTGAACGTAACCCCTGACTCCTTCTCCGACGGCGGGAACTTCCTCCACCCTGAAGCCGCGGCAGAGCACGCCGCTGCCATGCTCGACGAGGGGGCCGGCATGCTGGACGTCGGTGGAGAGTCCACCCGCCCCGGTTCGGACCCGGTCTCGCAGGAGGAGGAGATACAACGCGTCGTCCCTGTTGTCGAGAGAATCATCTCCGAGCGCCCCGAGGCGATTATCTCGGTCGACACCTACCGGTCAGGCACCGCCACGGCAGCCCTCCAAGCCGGTGCAAAGTTCGTCAACGACGTTACCGCGTTCCGTGGCGACCCCAGCATGGCCTCCGTGATAAAGGAGGCGGCGTGCCCCGTGATCCTGATGCACATGCAAGGCGAGCCGAAGACCATGCAGAAGGAACCCCGCTACGAGGATGTGGTGCGCGAGGTCAGGGACTTCCTTGCTGAGAGGGCCGAATATGCCGTCTCGGCGGGCGTCAGGCCCGAGAACATAATCGTGGACCCCGGCATCGGCTTCGGGAAGAACCTCCAGCACAACCTGGCGCTCCTGCGAAACCTTGACGCTATCGTAGATCTCGGTTTCCCCGTCCTGATCGGGGCCTCGCGCAAGAGCTTTATAGAGAGGATCACAGGCGTACAAGAGCCGAGAGATCGCGTCTCCGGCACGGTCGCCACAACGGTGCTCGCCTACGAACGGGGCGCGACCTTCTTCAGGGTGCACGACGTGCGCGCCAACCGCGAAGCGCTCGCGGTCGCCGAGGCCGTGCTCCACACCTCCCGCCGGTGACTCGCGCATTCCTGAGCCTCGGCAGTAATCTAGGTGATCGTATGGCCTACCTGAGGGCCGTGGTCGCCGCCCTCGATCGGGGGCCTCGGATGAGGATCAAAGGTACGTCGAAAGTCTACGAGACGATACCTGTCGAGGTCGACGAGGAGCAGCCGGACTATCTGAATTGCGTGGTCGAGCTGGAGTGTGGCGTTCCCGCGATCGAGTTGCTTCGCTACTGCCAGGGTGTCGAGGCCGCGCTCGGGCGCGAGCGCAGCGGGGCCGCCGAGAAGGCCCCACGCACGGTGGATATAGACGTGTTGCTGTTCGGAGAACAGACCATAACGGAACCTGAACTCTCGGTGCCGCACGCGGGGGTGACGCGTGCCTTCAACCTCAGGGGGCTCGCGGACCTTGATGCGGATCTGTATATTCCGGGGTGCGGACCGGTCCTGGAGTTGCTTGGAAGAGCGGAAGGGGGAGGAATCCTGAAGTTCGGAGAGGCTGACGACCTTTGTTGATGGCTGTGGACGTCGGGAATACCCAGACTGTCCTCGGGCTCATCGATGGTGGGGAGCCGCGGGGACAGTGGCGTATCGCCACGGAGGCTCACAGGACGGCCGACGAGCTCGCCGTCACCTTCGCCGGGCTCCTCGCGCTCGAAGGTTTGAGCCCCCACGAGGTGAGCGCAATGATCGTCTCCAGCGTCGTGCCCGGTCTCGCCCGTTCCTACCGTAACCTCGCCTCCGAGGTCTTCGGGGTACCCTACTACGCGGTAACCGCCGAGATGGAGACCGGCCTCTACAACCGCTACGACGACCCCGGGGCCGTCGGGGCCGACAGGATCGTCAACGCCGTGGCGGCTGTGAGGCACTACGGGGTCCCCGTGATCATCGTCGATATCGGCACCGCGACGACCGTCGAGGCCGTTGACGGCGAGGCATGCTACCTCGGGGGTGCCATACTGACAGGCCTCTACGTTTCGCTGGAAGCGCTAGTCTCCAAAACGGCCAAGCTTCCCAGCGTGGACCTCGAAGAAGAACCACCGAGGGTCATAGCCACCAATACTCCCGACTCCATCCGCAGCGGTTTCATCTACGGCTACGCAGGCGCTGTCGACGCCCTGATCAGGAGGTCCCGTGACGAACTGGGCGAGGACGGCGTCAAGGTCGTCGCCACAGGTGGTCCGGCCGGGGTCATAGTGCCCTATTGCCGCGAGATACAGGAGTTCGACCCCGACCTCACGTTAAAGGGCCTGCTGGCGCTCTACGAGATGAACGCGTGAGAGCAATTCAGCCAGCACGCCAATGCTGACAAGCGAGGGCCGCAGGCCCGAAGCGTGCTGAAGTGCTGACAAGCGGAGGCCTGAAAGGCCGGAGCCTGCGGAAACGCGCAGCGTTTCCTCGTTGACACCCCTTGCCCCCGCCCTTATAATCTCGCGGCTTATGACCGATAAGAACCAGGAGCTTGTTACTCCGGAAGGTCTCGAGAAGCTCCAGCAGGAACTCGCATACCTGACCGAGACGCGTCGCAAGGAGGTTGCCAACCGCATCCGCCAGGCCCGTGAGTTCGGGGACATCTCTGAGAACTCCGAGTACGACGAGGCGAAGAACGAACAGGGCTTGCTGGAGCGCCGGATCGGTGAGCTCCAGCGCAGGGTGCGCAACGTGAAGGTTGTCGACCCTTCGGAAGTCGAGGACGACGCGGTCGATCTTGGTACTCGGGTAACCCTCAGGGTCGCAGGCAGAGAGGGACAGGAGCGGACGTTCCAGATCGTCGGCGCCAACGAGTCGGACCCGACGAGCGGGAAGCTCAGCCACGCCTCCCCGGTGGGCCGGGCCGTACTAAAGAGGAAGGTGGGGGAGAAGGTCATGGTCTCCACACCCCGCGGCGCGACGGAGTACGAGATCGTCAACGTCGAGGCGGCCAGCTAGGGCGTCGGGAGATCGCGACCCGCTTCTCCCCGATTCCAACCACCGAACCCAATTGGAGTACCGCATGAGCGAGACCAGCAGGTCGACCGGCATTCACATACCCGGGTGGGCCGAGAGGGTCGCCGATTCTCTGGGAGCGGGGCCGCACGTGGTCGTGAGCGGCATCAGCGTCTCCGGTAACATCCACGCTGGCAACCTCCGCGAGGTCCTCGTCGCCGAGGCGGTGGCGAACGCTCTGCGGCAACGCGGCGAGGAGGTCCGTTTCATTTTTCACGCGGACACGATCGACCCGTTGCGCAAGATAGCCCCGGGCATCCCCAAGAGCTACGAAGAATACATCGGCCATAGCCTCTCGCACATACCGGACCCCGAAGGCTGCCATGTCTCCTACGCCGAGCATTTTCTCGTGCCGTTCGAAGAGGCGCTCAGAGAGATGGAGATGGACATAGAGGTGCTCCGCTCGCACGAGCTGTACGAGCGGGGCGTCTACACCGGGGTAACCAGCGAGGCCATCGAGAACACAGACGAGTTGCGCGAGATCCTTCAGGAGGTCACGAATCGAAAGATGCCCGAGCACTGGTCGCCCTACCTGCCCCGGGCGGAATCGGGGAAGCTTACCGGGATGCGCGTCCTGGAGCACTTGCCGGAGCAGACCAGCGTCGTCTTCGCGGATGAGGACGGCTGGCAGGACAGCGCCGATTACTCCAGGGGCGAGGGCAAGCTTGGCTGGCGGGTCGAGCTCGCGGCCCGGTGGAAGGCGCTCGGGGTAACCTTCGAGCCTTTCGGCAAGGACCACACCAGTCGCGGTGGCTCGACCGACACCGCTGATCGGATGTCCCGCGAGGTCTTCCACTACCCGGTGCCGGGCCGCTACGAGTACGAGTGGATAGGGCTCAAGGGCCGCGGGGACATGAGCAGCTCTCGGGGTATCGTGCTCCTGCCGAAGGATCTCCTGAAGATAATGCCACCAGGCGCCGTCAGGCGCATCATCCTCGGCCGCGACCCCGCCCGTCGCTTCGATATCGACCTGGAAGGCGGCTTCCCGCGCTTTATGGACGAGTACCGCGCCGAGACAGGCGAGCCCTACGTCCCCTTCACCCATCTGGTCACCGTCGCCCAGACCGTCGGCGAAGACACTGACGCGGCCGCGCAGATGCTGCGGCGTGGCGGGTACGAGGAGGCGGTCGGTGAAGGGCTGGCGGATGATCTCTACTATGCCCGCAACTGGGCTGCCGAGTGGGCTCCCGAGTCGATGCGGCTGGGGTTGCTCGACCTGGCCGAGTCGGAGCAGGCGGCCGCGTCGCTCGACGACGAGCAGCGCGAGTACCTGCGCGAGGTCTCGGCGAGGCTCCGGGCCGAGATGGATGGAGAGGCCATCCAGGAAGTACTCTATTCGACTGCAATCGAGCGCGGACTCAAGCCCAAGAGGGCGTTCGCCGCCGTCTACAGGGTCTTGCTGGGCAAGACCAGCGGGCCCAAAGCCGGCCCCTTCATCGCAGGATTGACCCTGGATCAGGTCAGCGAGAGGTTCTCCGTGTAAAACGAGACACCATATCGGTGAGAGGACTACGATAGTCTTCCATAAAGCGCTACAAGAGGATGAGCCGGCCCACCGCAACACGAGGTATAGCGCTTAGAGCGTAAAGCTCCAAGCGGGTACCGTAAAACCAGCCCAACGGTTGTATACTTAGGTTGGCCGGAGCGAGCTATAGAGAGGTACTATCAGGAGAGGCGCACGTTATTTCGAAAGGCAGATTTTTAGAGATGTGTAATCCGTCGATCTTCGATACTCGTATACAGATACAGACCGTTATGATCCCCGATGCCGTGAAGGACCCTCGAAACAGAGGAGATTCCCGCTAATGTTCGAACGTTTCACGGAGCGGGCCCGCAAGGTCGTGGTGCTCGCACAGGATGAGGCCCGTCATTTCAACCACAACTACATCGGCACCGAGCACTTGCTCCTCGGACTCCTTCGCGAGGACGAGGGCGTCGCTGCCCAGGCCCTCTACTCCCTGAACGTCGCCCTCGACGAGGTGCGCGAACAGGTAGAGAGCATCGTCGGCTACGGCGAGGAAGGCACGGGCGCGCAGGCCCCGTTCACGCCACGCTCCAAGAAGGTCCTAGAGCTCGCGCTCAGAGAGGCGCTGCAGCTCGGCCACAACTACATAGGCACGGAGCACATCCTTCTCGGGCTGGTGAGGGAGAGCGAGGGCGTCGCAGCCAGGGTTCTCTCCAACCTCGACGTCGACCCTGACAAGGTGAGGCGGGAGGTAGTCAGGAGGCTCGGCGGTGGCCGCAGCCGCAGCCGAGGCGGTGGAGAGTCCGGCGGCGGTCGAGGGGTCGAGGCCAAGCGGCCCAAGACCCGTCAGCTCGACCAGTACGGCAGGAACCTCACGGCCTACGCCGAGGAGGACAAGCTGGACCCTGTGATCGGCCGGAGCCAGGAGATAGCGAGGATCATGCAGATCCTCGTCAGGCGCACCAAGAACAACCCCGTAATCATCGGTGAGCCCGGCGTCGGCAAGACCGCCATCGTCGAGGGGCTGGCCGAGGAGATCGCAGAGGGTAAGGTACCCGAGATCCTGGGGGACAAAGAGGTCTACACGCTCGACCTCGGCGCCCTCGTCGCAGGCTCCAAGTACCGCGGCGAGTTCGAGGAGCGCCTCAAGAAGATAATGAAGGAGATCACAGACCACGGCGACATCATCCTGTTTATCGATGAGATCCACAATCTGGTCGGAGCGGGAGCCGCTGAGGGCGCCATAGACGCCGCCTCCATCCTCAAGCCTGCGCTGGCGCGGGGTGAGATCCAGGTTATCGGTGCTACGACGATAGACGAGTACCGCAAGTACGTGGAGAAGGACAAGGCCCTGGAGCGGCGCTTTCAGACCATCCAGGTGGGCGAGCCCTCGGTCGAGGAGACCGAGCTCATCCTCAAGGGGCTGCGCGAGAAGTACGAGACACATCACAACATAGACATCACCGACGAGGCGCTCAAGGCCGCCTCGCAACTCGGCGACCGCTACATCTCTGACCGCTTCCTGCCTGACAAGGCCATCGACCTCGTCGACGAGGCAGCCTCCAAGATGAGGATAAAGACCATGTCCTCGCCGCCCTACTACAAGGAGATAGACGAGGAGCTCGCCGCGGTGCGCTCCGAGAAAGAGGCCGCCATCGACGGCCAGGAGTTCGAGAAGGCCGCGCGCTTTCGGGACTCCGAACGCAAGCTCGTCGCCCAGCGCCGCGAGCTCGAGAAGGCTTGGCGCGAGGGTAAGATCGAGGAGAAGCGCGTCTCCATCGGTGAGAACGAGATCGCCGAGATCGTCTCTATGTGGACAGGCATCCCGGTCAAGAAGATGACCGAGGAGGAGTCAGCGAGGCTCCTGCAAATGGAGGACGCCCTGCACGGGCGCATCGTCGGGCAGAACGAGGCCATAAAAGCCGTCTCCCGTTCCATAAGGCGTACCTTCGCCGGCATAAAAGACCCCAACCGCCCCAGCGGCTCATTCGTCTTCCTCGGTCCTACCGGAGTCGGCAAGACCGAGCTCGCGAGGACGCTCGCCGAGTACCTCTTCGGCAACCAGGACGCCATGATCCGGCTTGACATGTCCGAGTACATGGAGCGCCATACGGTCTCACGTCTCGTCGGTTCGCCTCCTGGCTACGTCGGCTACGATGAGGGCGGACAGCTCACTGAACAGGTGCGCCGACGACCTTATTCGGTAGTCCTCTTCGACGAGATCGAGAAGGCCCACCCTGACGTCTTCAACATCATGTTGCAGATTCTGGAGGACGGACAGCTCACAGACGCGCAGGGCCGCACCGTGGACTTCAAGAACGTCGTCCTCATCATGACCTCCAACGTCGGGGCGCAGACCATCAACAAGACCAAGTCTTTGGGCTTCGGCTCTGACGATTCCGGTCTCTCCTACAAGGAGATGAAGGGCCGCGTCACGAGCGAGCTGCGCAAGATCTTCCGTCCCGAGCTCCTCAACAGGATCGACGAGATCATCGTGTTCCACAAGCTCGAGCGCGAGGATATGCGCCACATAATCGAGATCCAGATAAAGCGCCTCCGCCAGCAGCTTGTCGAGCGCGACGTTACGATCGAGTTCACCGATGAGGCCCTCGACAAGCTCGCCGAGGAAGGCTACGACCCCGCCTTCGGGGCGCGCCCCTTGAAGCGTGTGCTGCAGCGCATGATCGAAGACCCCATGAGCGAGATGATCCTGCGCGGCGAGGTCCCCAACGGCTCCAAGGTCATAATCGAGCCCAACGACAAAACCTCAGAAGAGATAAACGAGGAAGAGTCCATAGTCGACATCAAGGTCACCCAGCCCAAGGAGATCGTCAAGGTAGAATCTGAGTAAGGAAAACCAAACTACCGCACACAGGAGCCGGGGCGTCTATGGCGTCCCGGCCTTTCATGCGGGGCTACTCGGATTCTCGCGTAGCATCACCAGGGTGAATTCGGTCCCGGACAGATCCCTCAGCGCCCTTGTTCCTGCTTCGGATTACCGTCCTATGGTTTGTTCCTCCTCCTGGTGCGCCGCCTGTGTCGCTTCTCCTGGCGGTACCGAGAGCGCCGTCGTCGCGGGCGCAGGCGCAGGTCCGCGCCAGGCTTTCCAGTCGAAGACGACGAGGCCTATCGCCACGGCCAACCACACGCACATATAGATCCAGCCGATCTCGGCCTGGATGCTCCCTTCTCCTCCAAGACGGGGGCGCAGGGGGCTCCGGGGGAGTTCGAGAGGCAATGTTCTTGACGGGTCATTCCGGAACGGCTACGCTGCCTGGCATGTCCGTCGAGTTCCTGCTGACGTCGCTCGTCGTGGTCCTCATCCCGGGCACCGGGGTTGTCTACACGAGCACTATCGGCGGCGGCCGGAGGCACGGTCTGTTCGCCCCGGTCCGATGGGCGGGGGTCGCCTACTTCCTAAACGCCGGGCCTGATGGTTACTTACCATGAGTGGCGCGAACCTACCTCTCGAAGGGGTGACCGTAGTCTCCCTGGAGCAGGCGGTCGCCGCCCCCTTCGCCACCCGCCAGCTCGCGGATCTCGGCGCGAGGGTCATAAAGGTCGAGCGCCCCGGCGTAGGGGACTTCGCCCGGGGTTATGACGAAACGGTCATGGGCATGTCAAGTCACTTCGTCTGGCTCAACCGCTCCAAGGAGTCGCTGGCCCTCGATCTAAGGCAGGACGAGGCCCAAGAGGTTCTTCGCCGCCTCGTGGCCAGGGCCGACGTCTTCGTCCAAAACCTCGCTCCTGGCGCGGCCGGACGCCTCGGTTTCGGTGCAGAAGTGCTGAGGGAAGAGCACCCGCGGCTGGTGTACTGCTCCATCTCGGGCTACGGCGAAGACGGGCCTTACACCGAGAAGAAGGCCTACGACCTGCTCGTGCAGTGCGAGGCGGGGCTGATCTCCATCACGGGCACGCCTGAAACACCCTCCAAGGTCGGCATCTCCGCCGCTGACATCGCCGCGGGAATGTACGCTTATTCCGGCATCCTCTCCGCCCTCTACAGACGCGAGAAGACGGGCGAAGGTGCGACGCTCGAGGTCTCGATGCTGGAGGCGTTGGGAGAGTGGATGGGCTTCCCGGCGTACTTCGCCGGGTACGGTGGTGAGGAGCCCCGGCGCAGCGGCGCTGCACACGCGGCGATAGCGCCTTACGGCCCGTTCGGGTGCGGCGATGGCGAAGTCATCTTCCTCGGGATACAGAACGAGCGCGAGTGGAAGAAGTTCTGTGAGGAGGTCCTGGGGCGCGAGGGGATGGCTGAAGACCACCGCTTCGACAAAAACTCCAGGCGCGTCGAGAACCGCGACGGGTTGCACGCCGAGATAGAAAGCGTCTTCTCAGGCCTCTCCTCGGAGGAAGTCATAGAGAGGCTCGAAGGGGCGGGGGTGGCGAACGCCAGGATGCGCACCGTGCGGCAGTTCCTCGATCACCCCCAGCTGGAGGCCAGAAACCGCTGGCGCGAGTTCGGCTCGCCAGTGGGTTCGTTACGTGGGCTCCTCCCCCCTGCTACCCTGGACGGCGCGGAGCCAGTCATGAGCCCCATCCCCGAGGTCGGGGAGCACAACGAAAAACTCCTCGCGGAGCTCGGCTACGGGGAGACACGAGACCTGGGCTCTTCTGGAGGTTCCAGTCGCTCCTTGGGGTCTCAATCCAAGGAGCCCTCCAAGCGCTTACCCTCGTAACTGCGCTGGCCTCTGTGGGATCTTGCCGCTTGGTACCGAGTTAATCAGGGCTTAACCAGTTTGCTGTGAGAGGGTAATGTAGGATGTGAGATGACCCCAATCGCCCTTTGTTTACTGTACTTTTTCTTCGATCCAGTACAATCGGATCATGGCTACGAAGACTCTTTATGTTTGTTCCAATTGCGGGCACGCCGAACCGAAGTGGCTCGGACGTTGCCCTGATTGCGGGGAGTGGAGTACCTTCGTGGAGGAGATGCGCGAGAGCAAGAAGGTCGTCGGTTTCGCCGAGCGGGCGACGAGGCAGAAGGCCGGGGTCGCAGGTAGGACGCTGGCCCTTAGCGAGGTGCCCGTAGTCGAGGGCGGGGGCAGGATGGACGCTGGGGTAGGGGAGCTGAACAGGGTTCTAGGAGGTGGCATCGTACCAGGCTCGATGGTCCTCGTCGGGGGGGAACCCGGCGTCGGCAAGAGCACGCTTCTTCTTCAAGTTATGGGACACCTGGGGGAAGGCTGCCTTATGGTCTCAGGCGAGGAATCGCCGAGGCAGGTGGCTTTGAGCGCCCGGCGACTCGGGGTCGAAGGGCGGGGCTTCAGGGTCCTCTCCGAGACGGACGTGGACATTATCGAGGCGACCATTCTCCAGGAGCGGCCCAGGGCCGTGGTAGTGGATTCGATCCAGACGCTATACTCGCCCGAGCTCTCGGGGGCGCCAGGCGGAGTCGGGCAGGTTCGCGAGTGCGCGGCGAGGCTCATGCGGCTCGCCAAGAGCGAGGGCATAGCGGTGGTCCTTGTTGGGCACGTGACGAAGGAGGGGTCCATAGCGGGCCCTCGCGTACTGGAGCACATGGTCGACACGGTGCTCCAGTTCGAGGGGGATCGGTTCCAGAGCTTCAGGGTCTTGCGGGCCCTCAAGAACCGCTTCGGGTCGACTAACGAGGTGGGGGTCTTCGAGATGACGGGCCGCGGGATGGTCGAGGTGGAGGACCCTTCGGCATTCTTCCTCTCGAAGAGGGAGGAGGAAGTGCCGCCTGGCGTCGCTACGGTCTGTCTTCTGGAGGGGACGCGGCCGATGCTGGTCGAGATAGAGAGCCTGGTAGCACCGAGCCCGCTCGCCAACCCGCGGCGCATAGCCAAGGGCGTGGACACAGGGCGGGTCAACATGCTGTGTGCGGTGCTGAGCAGGAGGGCGGGCCTGGCACTCCAGGATCAGGACGTGTACGTCAACGTCACCGGTGGCGTGCGGGTCGAAGAGCCGGCGGCCGACCTCGGGGTGGCGCTCGCTATCGCTTCGGCGATGCGGGACAGACCTGTGGGCAAGGGGACTGCGTGTTTCGGCGAGGTCGGGCTCACGGGGGACGTGCGCTATGTCTCGGGCGCCCAGCGCCGGACCTCCGAGATGGCCAAGATGGGCTTCGGTCGTATAATCAGGCCGGAAAGTACGTCGGATGGCCCGCCGGACAATGAGACCGGAGGCGGGTCCCGGAGAGAGTCGAGCGTCGTGGAAGTAAGTACCTTGGAGGAAGCCGTGGCGGTGGCATTGCTGTGAGTCCCCGGCGGCGGCATCTGCCTGCGGAGCTGGCCCGCGCCCTCGAGCTCGTGGCTCCTGGTACGGATCTCAGGGAGGCCATAGAGAACGTCATGAGGGCGCACAACGGGGCCCTGATCGTCCTGGACAAACCCGAGAGGCTCGAAAGCCTCGGTATCATCTCGGGCGGGATGAAGGTGGAGGTGGAGTTCGCGCCGATGCGCCTCTACGAGCTGGCGAAGATGGACGGCGCGATCGTGGTCTCGCCCGATATCTCCGCCATCCACTACGCGAACGTCCAGCTTAGTCCAGACCCCTCCCTCGAGTCTGAGGAGACCGGTATGCGCCACCTGGCGGCTCACCGCACGGCGCAGCAGACGGGCAGCCTCGTCATAGCGGTCTCCGAGCGTAGGAGGGTGGTGAGTCTCTACCAGGGCTCCTACGGGCCGCACGTTCTGGAGGATATCGGGGTAGTGCTGTCCAAGGCGAACTCGGCTATCGCGACGCTCGAGAAGTACACCAGGAGGCTGAGGGAGGAGGCGCGGGCCCTGACCGTTCACGAGTACGACGGGGCCGTGACGCTGCGGGAGGTCGTCGGCGCCGTGGGAACCTTCGAGTACTCGGCCAGGATCGCCGAGGAGATAGAAGCTTACGTGAGGGAGCTTGGCAGCGAGGGTCGGCTGGTCGAGATGCAGCTAGAGCAAGCCTTCCACGGCGTTCCCGAGCAATACGAAGCCTTGCTGAGAGACTACGTCGCGGAAGAGGCAGACGACAGGGTCGTCAGGGAGGAGCTCAGGACACTATCGGCCGAGCAACTCTCTGACTCGGCAGAGATCGCCCGTGCCCTTGGCTACGGTCCGGACGGCCAGCTGGAGGAGTTGTTCATCAAACCCCGCGGATACCGTCAACTAGAGCGGGTGCCACGCCTGCCGCGCAGGGTCGCAGAGAGCCTCATCAGGGCGTTCGGCTCTCTCGAAGAGATCCTCGACGCAACGGAGGAGGAGCTCGACGAGGTAGAGGGGGTCGGCCAGGCCCGCGCCCGCACCATCCAGCGCGGCCTCGAACGTCAGCGTAGCCTGGAGACCACAGGCGAGGTCTCATAGAGGACCGGGGATCAGCGATCGCGCTGGTGCTCGCCGGCGGCACAGGCCGCAGGATGGGCCGCCCCAAGCAGTTCATCGAACTCCTCGGCATGCCGGCCCTCCACTACACGATGCAGGCCTTCGAAGAGTCGCCCGAAGTCGCCACAATCTACGCCGTCGGCGACAGGCAGAGGATCGAAGCCCTCGTGCAGGCCGCCGGTATCACCAAGTACGCCGCCTGCGCCGAACCTGGCGAGGCCCGCTCCCTCTCGACCAGGAACGGCCTGCACCTCTGCGCGGAAGACCCGCAGACTATCGTACTGGTGCACGACGGGTCTCGTTGCCTGGTCACGCCCGGCGTCATAAAGCGCGTCATAAGGGCGGCACATGGAGCTAGCGAGCCTGACGGCGTTATTCCAGGGGTCCCCGTCTCTGACACCATCAAAGTCGCCAGGGAAGGCAACGTCGCCGAGACCCTGGACAGGACGAACCTGTGGGCGGTCCAGACTCCCCAGGCGTTCCGCCTCGGCCTGCTGCGCCGCCTCCACGACTTGCCTGACGAGTTCCTCCGTGCCGCGACCGATGATGCCTCCCTGGTCGAGCGGGATGGAGGTCGTGTGGAGATCGTCGCGGGGGAGAAGACCAACATCAAGTTGACCTCCCCTGAGGATCTGGTATTCGCCGAGGCCATACTCGCCGTGCGCGAGGGTGCCCGTGAGGCCATGCCTTGATGCGGGTCGGGCTCGGTGTCGACGTCCACGCCTTCGCCGCGCCGGAGGATGGTCGCAGGCTCGTACTCGGGGGGGTCGAGATCCCCTCCGATAGAGGCCTCCTCGGCCACTCCGATGCCGACGTGCTTGCCCACGCCGTTGCGGACGCCCTTCTCGGGGCGGCAGGTCTGGAAGACATCGGCCACTACTTCCCCGACACGGACGAGCGTTACAGGGATGCCGACTCCATCGGGTTGCTGCGCGACGTTCGCGGGCTCGTTGGGGAATCGTGGGCGGTTGCCAACGTGGACGCCGTCGTCATCTGTGAGCGGCCGAAGATCAGGGACCATAGGGAAGCCATGCGGAAGAACCTCGCCGCCGCCCTCGGAACAGAAGAGTCCCGCGTCGGCGTACGCGGCACCACGACCGAGCGACTCGGCTTCCCGGGTAGGGGCGAGGGCATAGCCGCCCAGGCGGTGTGCCTGCTGGAACGGCGTTGAGCGGGGTCAGGGTCCGCTTCGCCCCTAGCCCTACAGGGCTCCTCCACCTCGGCGCGGCCCGCACCGCGCTCTTCGATTACCTCTTCGCCAGGCATCACGGGGGAGACCTTATCCTCCGTATCGAGGACACCGACAGGGAGCGGAGCCGCCCGGAGTTCGAACACGCGCAGCTCGAAGACCTCGAATGGCTCGGATTGTCTTTCGACGAGGGCCCATACCGCCAGAGCGAACGTGGGGAGCTCTATGAGGGAGCCGCCCGGCGTCTGATAGATGCCGCTCTCACCTACGAAAGCACGGACGAATCGGGGCGGCGCGCTCTCTACTTCCGTCCGCCGGTGCGTAGCGGGAGCTTCGTCGATGAGTTGAGGGGAGAGGTGACGTTCGGCGGCGTAGAGGACTTCGTGATCCTCAAGTCCGACGGCACGCCTTCTTACAACTTCGCCGTGGTCGTCGACGATCTGGAGCTGGGGATAACGCATGTGATCCGGGGCGAGGAACATCTCTCCAATACCGCCCGCCAGGCCTTGCTCTACAGGGCGCTCGGCGCGACCGAACCCCGGTTTATCCACCTCGGGGTCATCCTCGGGCCTGACGGCAAGAAGCTCTCCAAACGCCACGGCGCCGCGAGCATCGCTGACTACCGCAGGGAAGGATACGTCCCTGAAGCGTTGGTGAACTACCTCGCCCTGCTCGGCTGGAACCATCCGGAAGGGAAGGAAGAGTTCGCGGGCCTCCATGAAATCTCGCGCGAATGGGACCCTTCACGCCTAGGAACGAGCCCGGCGACCTTCGACCCCGACCGTCTGCTGTTCTTCAATGCCAACCACATCCGGCGTCTGCCTGCTGAGGAGCTTCTCAGGCGCCTCGAGCCTTTCCTCGAAGAGTCGCTGCCAGGCGGGCGGGAGCCTGCGGCACTCGAGGCCATAAGAGAAGATATGAGGACCCTCTCCGAAGCGTCGCACTTGCTGCGTGCGATCACGGGCCCCGTGAACCCTGACGTTCTCGTAGAGGAGTTGCAGGGCGCAAGCGACGAGGTCTTCGCGCACGCCGCCGCCGGGCTGGAAGGCCGGGAGTTCGGGGATGTGGAGGAGGCGCGTGATTTCGTAGCCGGGCTTCGCGCGTGGGCTGAGGAGCGGGGGATAAAGACCAGGGATCTCCTACACCCTCTGAGGCTAGCGCTCACGGGCAAGAACAGGGGGCCCGAGATGGCTTACCTCTTCGCGGTGTTGGGTGCCGAGGAGGCCAGGGAGAGGATACTTCGGGCTAGAGAGGCTAGACTAGGGTCATGAGCTTGCTCGTAAAGGACAGCATGAGCGGCAAGATGGTCGAGGTGGGGGAGAGCGGCAGGCTCGGCCTCTACATCTGCGGTCCTACGGTCTACGATCACATCCACGTCGGCAACGCGCGGGCGCCCTTGTTCTGGGACGTGGTCGCCAGGTACCTGAGGAGCCGGGGTTACGACGTGACGTTCGTCCAGAACATCACGGACATAGAGGACAAGATCATAAACAGGGCCAACCAGGAGGGAGTCTCCTGGCAGGAGATCGTAGACCGCTACACGGACTCCTTCCACGAACGGCTGGAGATGCTGGGCATAGGGCTGCCTGACATCGAGCCGCACGCCACCGAGCACATCCCCGAGATGATCTCCCTGATCGAAGAGCTCATAGAGAACGGCCACGCCTACGCCCCAGAGGAAGCCAAAGGCGACGTCTACTACGCCGTAGGAAGCTTCCCGCAATACGGCGCGCTCAGCCACCAACGTCCCGAAGAGATGCGCGAGACGGAGAAGGGTCAGACAGGCTTCAAGAGGAGCCCGCTGGACTTCGCGCTGTGGAAGGCCTCCAAACCGGGCGAGCCCTCCTGGGAGAGCCCCTGGGGCCGGGGGCGCCCTGGCTGGCACATCGAGTGCTCCGCGATGGTGAGCAAGCATCTGCCAGAAGGGGCCGATATCCACGGCGGCGGCACGGATATACGCTTCCCGCACCACGAGAACGAGCTCGCCCAGAGCGCCGCGGCCCACCCTAACCAACCCTTCGTCCGCGCCTGGGCCCATCACGGTATGGTGACGCTCACCAGCGGAAAGATGGCTAAATCCGTCGGGAACGTGCTCGACGTGACGCGGGCCGTGAACCTCCACGGCCGCAACGCCGTGCGGATGTGGCTCCTCCAGAGCCACTACTCCCAGCCCATCGAGTACTCAGAGGAGATCCTCGAGGAGAAGCGCCGCTCCTTCGAGCGGCTCATGCGTCTTTACCTCCAGATCTCCGGTTCGCAAAGTTCCTCGGGTCTGTCTGACACGCTGGCAGCGGATCTTCGCGAAAGCGTCGAAGATGCAATGAAGGACGACCTGAATACTCCCGAGGCAATGGCGGCTCTCTTCGAGGTCGCCGGAAGGGCGGGACGTGAGATGTCGAGTCGCCCCGAGGCAGCGGGCGAGTTCGGTTCGCTCGCCGAGGCCATAGAGGAGGTCATGACTATCTTCGGGTTCGACCTCGCGCAGGAGAGATCCACGGGTGTGGAAGGCGTGAACATCAGGTACTCTGGGGACCCTGGCGCTGAGATTCTGAACCAGGTGGCCACAAGAGAGAAGTCCAGGCGTGAGAAGGACTGGGATACCGCCGACCGGCTGCGCGAAGAGCTCCACGCCGAAGGGTGGACCGTGGAGGATACTTCTGAAGGTCCGATCCTCAGCCGCCGCTAATTGAAACAGGAGACCGTCTACGGCAAAAGGCCCGTGGTCGAGGCTCTCAGGAGCGGAAGACGAAAGGTCTTCGAGGTCATCGACGCGGTAGGTGACGAGGAGGTCGCGAACGCCGCCGGAGCGCGCGGCGTAAGCGTAAAGCGCGCCTCACGCCAGCGGGTAGAGGAGCTGGCCTGGGGCGGGGTTCACCAGGGCGTGGCAGCCCGCGTCGAACCTTATCCTTATTCCGGACTGGAGGAGATCCTCTCCATCCCTGACCCTCTGGTTCTCGTGCTCGACGGTGTCACCGACCCGCGCAACCTCGGGGCAGTGCTGCGGGCCGCTGACGGGGCCGGGGCCAGCGGGGTCGTCATTCCCAAGGACAGGGCCGTAGGGGTGAGGGCTCCCGCGGTCAAGGCGAGCGCTGGGGCGAGCGAGCACGTGCTGGTCGCAAGGGTGACGAACCTGAGGCGCGCCGTAGACACGATGAAGGAGGCCGGCCTCTGGATCTACGCAGCCGAGGCCGGCGGGACGCCTTATACCGAACTCGACCTTGCAGCGGCCGTGGCGCTCGTGCTAGGCAGCGAGGGGCGGGGAGTGCGGCGGCTCGTGCGCGAGGGGTGCGACGGGACCGTCTCCATCCCCATGCTAGGGGGCGTCGAGTCTCTAAACGTCTCCGTCGCTTCCGCGGTATTGCTCTACGAGGCAAGGAGGAGGCGGGGGTGGCCCTGATCCTGGACGGCTACAACCTCATCGGCGCCCTCGACCGTTACGGGGTGGCCGGGAGCCTCGACGCGGCCCGCGACCTCCTGATAAACGACGCCCTGAAGGCGGCGGGGTGGACGGGAAGGCCCCTTATCGTAGTCTTCGACGCGCACCGGGGTACCGAGGCCGAGAGGGTCGAGTCACGGGCCGGCGGAGCTGTGCGGGTGATCTACAGCGCCCCAGGGGAGTCGGCGGACGACGTGATCGAACGCCTGCTCTCCAGACTGGAGGGCTCAGCCACAGTCTACACGGCTGACTTCGCCCTGCAGCGCACAGCCCTCGCCCGAGGCGCGACCCGCGCCACCCCGCGGGAGTTCATGAACCTCCTGGACGAGTTACCTGCCATAACCCGCAGCCCCGACGTCCGGCGCAAGTCCCGTTTGGCAGACCGGCTATCGCTTGAGACCTTGCACAGGCTGGAAGAGATACGCCGGCGCGCCGCCGATGGCGACGCTTAGCACGCTCCGGCGAACGCCTCCGCTTGTCAGCACGGTGCTTCGCGCCTTGTCAGCACGCTTCGCCCCGACGGGCTCCGCTTTCAGCAAGGAACAATGGCTATGTCGGTGCGGGGTTCACGCTGTTACAATCCCTGGTACGTGCCGGCGAGCTGGTCCTGAAGGGCTATTGGCTGAAAGCGAGGGCCGAAGGCCCGAAGCGGGCTCAGAGTGGAGGCCGGAACGTGCTGACAAGCGAAGGCCGTAGGCCGGAGCGTGCTGACCAGCTGGCGCAGCCGCCAGCGTGCGGCGCGGCGCCTGCGGCGCCGCGCCCGGGTAGCTCAGAGGTAGAGCAGCCGCCTTGTAAGCGGCCGGTCGGGGGTTCGAATCCCTTCCCGGGCTCTCCTTGGAGGTCCCTGCAGTCCTTCTCATCTGTTGAAAAGTCGGTGGCGTTTGCTACCATATTCGAGCGCTCCGCACAGAGTGCCGCGGGGGCGTGGCCGGGGGTGTGCCCGAGCGGCCAAAGGGAGCAGACTGTAAATCTGCCGGCTTCGCCTACGGAGGTTCGAATCCTCCCGCCCCCACACAGACGGAATATGCCCCTGTAGCT
>DASTKM010000104.1:0-8133 GCA_035715885.1 Rubrobacter sp. | reverse complement strand
CGTCGCGTAATCTACCTTTATACAGCGGTCCATGACGACGATGAGGCCGTGTTCTTCGGCGTAGGCGGCGGCCTCTTCGTTGATAACGCCTGATTGCATCCACAGAACGCTCGCGCCGGCGGCCACGGCGTCTTCGGCCACTGGCATGACCTTCCCGCTACGCCGGAACACGTCGACTATGTCCACCTGAGTGGGGACGTTCTTGACCGACTCGTAAGGCTCTTCGCCAAGCACAGGACCACGGAGATTCGGGTTGACGGGGAAGATCTTGAATCCGAAGCCCTGCAGTGCGCCGGCGATCGCGTAGCTGGTGCGGTAAGGTCTGTCCGAAAGTCCGACGACAGCCACGGTGTCCGAGCTTTGCAGAACATCTCTTATCTCTCTAAGGTCAGGGTTTGCGTACATGTCGCTCTCTTCCTCACGGACCTCAGGTCCCGATGTTATACGATCTCGACGCCCATCGGCGCAAGGGCGTGCTCTTTGCCCTTGGCCTCGACCATAACGTCGGCCGCTCTGCCGCCAATGACGCCGAGCAGCGCTTGCCAGTCCCTGCTGTCCACGCATGCCTAGAACGTTTGCGAAGCAAGCCACCAAGACAAAACCCCGGCCTGAGAGCCGGGGCAATACATTGTGCCTAGCTGTGGCCCTTACGAATCTTCCAGGACGAAGGTGATCTCCATGTTCACCTTGTAGCCCGTGATGTTCCCGTCTTCGACCATGACGTTCTGGTCCTTGATCCAGGCTCCCTCCACACCGCGCAGGGTGGAAGTGGCCCGGGCTATGCCCCGCTGGATAGCATCCTCGAAGCTCGTCTCCGAGATGACGCTCAGTTCGGTTACTCTGGCTACGGACATATGCTCTCCTTTGCCCTAGCTTGCTCTCTGCTTCCCTGAGCATTTACTACCCGCGCCCGCACAAAATAAACGCTCCCCGACAGAGGCGCCCAGGCCGCGAGACGAGCGTTAGGTACGTACCTAACCCCACCTACAAGATCGGTCGGACCATTGAGGTAGTGTGCATCGCCTGCCGCCCTGGATCCTGGTGCCTGTAGCCGCTTAGAGGTTGGCCAGTAGTACGGGATCGCTCGTCGGCTTCTTCGAACCTCCTGCCGGTTCGACGGTCACCGCTATCACGTCGGCATTCGTTATGGAGTTCGTGATCGGCGCCGCTGTAATGTTCCTGTCAGGCTGGAAGAGTCCGCTGGGTTTGGGCACGTCGTCGTTTATGACCCAGATCTGGCACGTCTGGTCCTCGGGCACAGAAGGCATGTTCCTGGCGACCAGGATGACCTGGTTCTCTTGGATGGAAACGACTTTGGCATTGGCGCCCTGATCCGCCCACGATCCCTCGAGCTCGACCGTCGGGCTCTGCTGCCGCTGATCCCGCGCGTTCTCGACCTGAGCTTGCAGGTCCTGTACCCGGCCCTGCGCATCCTGAACCCGGCCTTGTAGGACTTCTACCTGACTTTGCAATAGCACGTTCCAGGATAGCAACCCGATCACGAGCAGGGCCGCGGCGCCGAGGGCGAGGCTCCGGACGCTGAGATAGTCCCCGACCTTCGCGAACGTGGACCTGCCCCTGACGCGGCGGGGCTCCGCCTCGGCCCCGACAACCTCCATGACACTTCTGCGCAGCTCCGGCGGCGGTTCCTGTTCTTGAGGGGAGAACGCGAGCAGGCCAGCCACGGCGCCAAGCTCATCTATCTCGGCCTGCCTTTCAGGGTGGGCGGCGAGGTAATCTTCGAAACTCAGCCTCTCCTCCTCGGGCAAGGCACCGAGGACGTAGGCGTCTTTGAGATCTTCGAAGCGTTCGTGGTTCATCTCACTCATCTGGGCACCGCCGCGTCTCTTGACTCGAAGTAGTCCCTGATCTTTTTCAGTCCCAAACGCATCCTGCCCTTGACCGTTCCGAGAGGCAGGCGGAGAAGGTCGGATATCTCCACATGCGTGTACCCGGAAAAGTACGCCAGCTCCAGTATCTTCAGCTGCTCGGGTGGGAGGGTGTCAAGTGCCTCCCTGACCTGGTCGCGTTGCGAGTTCCTTAGGGTCTCCACGAAAGCCTCGCTGGGTTGGGAGCGTGGGGCTGAGGCTTCGATCTTGTCCTGCGTCCTGCGCCGGCTTGCCTGGGAACGGATCTGGTCTATGCCGCGGTTGTGGACGATGGAGAGGATCCAGGTCCTAACGCTGCCTCGCTCCGCACGATAGCTGCTAGCGCTCCGCCAGACCTTCAAGAACGCATCCTGCGTCAGGTCTTCGGAGGCCTGACGCTCCCCCATCATCCTGTAAGCCAGGGAGAAGGCTGCGCCGCTGTGGCGGTCGTAGAGCGTCGCAAACGCCTCGGCGTCGGCCGCCTCGACCAGGGAGATCAAATCCTCATCCGCGAGAATAAGGTAGTGTCGTCCCCTTTCAGCCATGCCCTGATTCTACGGCAATACCGCCAGTCCGGATCAACGCCCCCTCTGCCAAAGTACCGCAAACAGCCCATCGGAAGAATCAAGTAGTGACACTTGCACGCTGCCAGATTACGAAAAGCACCTGAATCGTCGAGGGCGAGCTCGTCGACAAGAGCACCTGGATTGGGCGTGCTAAGATCTAAACGGGCTTCGTTCCCGATGATCAAACGCCCAACCCGATAGAGGACGGATTTGCGGCTGAGTGTACTTTCGAGCGGAAGCTCGGGCAATGCGACCTACATGGAGACGGCATCAGGCGGCCTCCTCGTAGACGCAGGCCTCCCGCCACGGCGCATAGGCGCTCTCCTCGCCCGTATCGGCAGGAGCTTGGCCGACGTAAACGCCGTCCTGCTCACCCACGGACACGCCGACCACACCTGCGGTGTCACTGCTCTGGTGCGAGAACGCAATATCGAGGTCTTCGCCGCGCCGGGCGTCGGCGAATCCCTCGGCGCGAACACGGTGGCCCCAGGAGAGCCCTGCTCCGTCGAAGACCTTGGAGTAACGTTTTTCGAAGTCCCACACGACTCGATGACCTACGGGGTTCGGGTATCCGATGGAAGTAGCGTCGTGGCGATGGCGACGGACCTCGGTGAGGCTGGAGTCAATGTACTGCGAAGCATGAGTGGAGCCGAGGCGGTGGTCCTCGAGGCGAACCACGATCCAGACTGGCTCAGGCGTGGCCCATACTCGGCGAGTCTGAAGCGCCGGATCTCCTCGAGGCGCGGCCACCTTTCGAACCGGCAAGCGGCCGATGCCGCCGTGGCGCTGGCTCCGCAGGGGCTCAAAGACCTCGTCCTCGCCCACCTCTCCAAGACCAACAACTCTCCGACCCGGGCCTGTGGAACCGTAGACCGGGCGCTCAGGGAAGCAGGCCACGGCTCCGTCAGGGTTCGGGCGGCGATCGCCGGCCATCCGACACCCTGGATCGAGGTAGGAGCCCCGCTGCTGGTGCCCGAGCATGTCTACCGCTACGGGGAGCGGGGCACGGCAGGACAACTCTTCGGTATCGAGTGATACGCCGCTGCACCCTCGTCTCCGTCGGGAAACCAAAGGGCTGGGCCGCCGAAGCCTCTGAGGACTACGCAAAACGACTGCGCCGCTATTTTTCTGTAAACATCATCGAGGTCACCGAGGAAGACATGAACCGCCGCTCCCACAAAGAGGTGCTCGCCGCAGAGGGAGAGCGTATCCTGAAGCGCCTCCCGAAAGAAGCGTACGTGATCTCCCTCGACAGGGAGAAAGGAAAGCAGCGCCCATCAGAGAAACTCGCCCTGACACTGGACGACCTCGGCGCCTCAGGCCGGAGTCACGTCGCCTTTGTGATCGGCGGCCCGCTCGGCCTCTCCCCTGATGTACTGCGTAGATCCAACGACCTCTGGTCCTTCGGCAGCATCACACTCCCGCACTCCCTCGCCAGGGTCGTTCTCCTCGAACAGCTCTACCGCGCGGCAAAAATACACCGTAACGAGAAATATCACTGGTAGCTCCGCTTCACACGTCAGCACGCTGCGGCTGACGCCTGCGCTTGTCAACATTTCGGTTTTACGCGTATGCAAGCCGTTGCTGAAGTGCTAAGAGGCGCGAAGCGCCGTGCTGAGAAGCGAAGCCCGAAGGGCGTAGCGTGCTGACAAGCCGCCTGAAAGGCGGCGTGCTGAAAAGCTGACAAGCTGCCGGAGGCAGCGTGCTAACATACACATATATGCGAGTGCAGATAGACAGGTTCGAGGACAATGGTTGGGCCGTGCTCTTGCCTTACCCCGACGGGAGGAGAAGCTTCGACGTACCGCGCGAGTTCCTGCCTGAAGAGGTCTCCGCGGGGGACGTTTTCGAGGTCCGTTTCGAGTACGACAGGGATGAGACCCTGCGGATCGCCGAAGAGAACCGGCGGCTTCTTGACGAGCTTCTCGGGGGTGAAGAGTGAGCTTCGAGGAGCGTTTGGCTGGCGCGGTTCGGGAAGCCGTCTACAGGACCTACGGTGTCGAGCTGAACGGTATTCACGTCGAGCGGCCGAACGATCCCGCTCACGGCGACTTCGCGACCAACGTAGCACTCGCCAATGCGAGGGTATTGCGACGGAATCCGAGAGAAGTCGCTCAGAACCTGGTGGACGCCCTGGACGCCCCTTTCGTGCGGGAGGCCGAAGTCGCAGGACCAGGCTTCGTCAACTTCAGGCTCTCGTCGGAAGCGCTCTGGGAAGAGCTTGGCGCTCTGCTTCGCAAGGGTGACACGTACGGGCGGCGGGAGCCCTCCGGAGACCCCGTACTGCTCGAGTTCGTGAGCGCCAATCCGACGGGCCCGTTGCTAGTGTCCCATGGTCGGCACGCGGCCTACGGTGACTCGCTTGGCCGCATCATGGAGGCTGCGGGCGCAAACGTTTCGCGGGAGTGCTACCTAAATGACGGAGGCAACCAGGTACGGCTTCTCGGTGAGTCCGTCGCCGCGCGCTACGCAGAACTCCAAGATCGGGAATGGCCCGTCTCCGACCCTGAAATGCTCTACCGCGGGGAATACGTGCGGGAGATCGCGCGTGATCTCCTGGACGAACGCGGAGACGTCTACATGGAGATGCCGCAGAATGAAGCTCTCCCGGAGATCGGCGCGTTCGCCATCCGCTGGTGCATCGAGGAAATAGAGCAAACCCTGGAGCGCTCTCGCGTCCGCTTCGACACGTTCTTCAAGGAAACGAGTCTCTACGAGTCGGGCGCGGTAGAGGAAGTCGTGCGGGACCTGGTGGAGAGTGGCAACGCTTACGAGGGCGATGGAGCCCTCTGGCTGACGACCTCGAAGTTCGGTGACGATAAGGACAGAGTGCTCGTCAAGAGCGATGGATCTTACACGTATATGGTGCCCGATCTCGCCTACCACCGCGACAAGTGGGATCGAGGTTTCAGGCACGCTGTGGATGTGCTTGGCGCCGATCACACCGGCTATCCGCCACGCCTCAGGGCAGGCCTCGTCGCGCTTGGCGTACCAAGGGATTTCCTGCACGTGGAGATAATACGGCTCGTCAAGCTGATTCGTGGGGAAGAGCAGGTAAAGGTCAGCAAGCGGGCCGGCAACATCGTGACCTTCGACGAGCTGCTTGACGAGGTGGGGGAGGACGTGGCGCGCTACTTCTACGTGCGCTCCTCCCACAAGACGGAGATGAACTTCGACCTGGATCTCGCCATAAAACACTCCGAGGAGAACCCTGTCTTCTACGTGCAGTACGCCCACGCCAGGATATCTAGTATTTTCGAGCGGGCAGGAACGGGTCCTGATACTTTGGGCGAGGTCCCTGCAGGGGACCTCGCACCCGAGGAGCGTCTCCTCGTGCTCGAGCTCCTCGACTTCCCCCGTGTCATACAGAACGCAGCCTCCAGGCGCGAGGTGCATCCCATCCCAACCTACCTCGAGACCCTCGCCACGCGTTTCCACCAGTTCTATACCGTCCACCGCGTCCTGGTCGAAGACGCTGACGTTCGCGCCCGCCGCCTCGCCCTTTGCGCCGCCACTAAGTCCGTGCTCCGCAGCGGCCTCGATCTGGTCGGAGTGAACTCGCCAGAGAAGATGTAAGGTGCGGTAGAGCAATGATGTCTGCGGACGAGGACATCCGCTTCGTCACCTACCTCTCGCCAAGTATCCCACAGGCCCTCTTCGAGGCGTTGGCTGACCAGGTGCAGTGCGCCCTCGGACGCGAGCGGGTCTCGCTCAGGGTAGAGTCGCGGGTCTCGGGACCGCAAAAGGGCGGCGAATGCTCCTCCTTTGCCGAAGAAGCCGACGTGGCGTTCATGTGTGCTCCTTCTTTCATCTGGTTGCGCGATCTGCAACCGCCGCCCGTTGAACTGCTCGGCGTCCTGCCCGTGTTCGACGACGAAAGGAACCAGGGGCAGCCCGTCTACTTCTGTGACGTCTTGGTGCGCAACGACGGTCCGATCCACGCTTTCTCCGAGCTCGAAGGAGGCTCATGGGCGTACAACGATGCGTGCTCGTTGAGTGGCTACTACAGCCTGCTGAACAAGCTGGCGGAGTCAGACTTGGACGAGAGCTTTTTCGATAACATATTCTGCTCAGGGTCTCACCTCGATTCCATAGAAGCGGTCCTTAGCGGCGAGGCGGACGCCGCTGCGATCGACTCGAACGTCTTGAGGATACGACACCGAGAGGTGCCGGCCCTCCGCAGCAAGTTGCGCGTGATCGAGTCCTGGGGCCCGTTCCCGATACAGCCCGTCGTGGTCAGCTCTGTACTACCCTCACGGTTGAAACAACGACTGCGCGCCGCCTTCCTCGCCACAGAAGAGAACCAGCGCACACACCAAATCCTGAAAGAGTTCGGCCTCACCCGCTTCGTCGTCGTTGACCAGGGAGACTACTCCCTCGACACCCACAAGGACCTCGCAGCACTTCTCGAGGCCACATAGCCCGATACCTGTAGCCTGCGGGGCATCGAAGGCGCTCTGCTATACTTCCGGCGGCGCCTTAAGTGAATAGAATCGGGGAGTGAATGAGCACGCAGGGCAGGATGGTTATCTGTCAGATCAGCGACATCCACTGCGGCAGTCCGTACTTCATACCCGACTTGCTCGAACGTTCGATCCTCGAGATAAACGACCTGGATCCTACCGCCGTCGTGGTGTCGGGTGACCTGACGAACGCGGGTTACCGCCAGGAGTTCGAGGAGGCGGCCGAGTACGTCCGGCGCATCCAGTGCGAGCGCGTGATGGTGATACCGGGCAACCACGATTCGCGCAACGTCGGTTATATACACTTCGAACGGCTCTTCGGTGAACGGTACTCTATTCTGGACTTCGAAGAAGCCGTCATGGTCGCCGTGGACTCATCCGAGCCCGATCTCGACGACGGGCGGGTTGGCCGCGAGCACTACGAGTTCATCCACGAGACCTTCGACATGGCCGAGGACAAGCTCAAGATCTTCGTTATCCACCACCACCTGATCCCCATCCCGGGAACGGGAAGGGAGCGCAACATCATCTACGATGCGGGGGATGTGCTGGAGTTGCTCGCCGACACGCAGGTCGACCTCGTACTCTCCGGGCACAAGCACGTGCCTTACGCGTGGAAGCTCGAGAACATGTTCATCGTCAACGCAGGCACGGCCTCGACCACCCGCCTCAGGGGTAACACGCGCCCCTGCTACAACGTCATCGAGATCGAGGACGGAAGGGTGAGGGTCTTCCGCAAGTATCCGTTCAAGGACCGCGAGCTGATCGTGGACTTCGACTCCGCGACCCACCAGTACCTGCACTACGAAGAGGTCCAGAGCGATGGCAGAGCAGAGGACCGTCGCAAGCGGCGAACGCTGAGCTAGAACCCCGTGCGGGCGCTGTTCCTGATCGATGGCGAGCACTATCCTCCTGTCGTCGTGGACGCTATGCAAAGCGTGCAGCAGTCCCTTCGAGCCGAAGGTGTGGCAGCGGCCTTCCTCGGGGGCACGGAGAAGATAAGGGATGGCTTCGACTACGGCGTCCCGCTGGTCGAGGACACAGACCCCGTCTCCGCAGTAGAGAAGGCGCTCGCCGACTACGAGGTTGACGTTGTCGTCGACCTCTCCGACGAGCCCGTAATCGGCTACAGAGAGCGGATGAAGATAGCCTCGCTCGCCCTCTACGCCGGGGCGCGCTACCTCGGCAGCGACTTCGAACTGAAGCCCCCGGATCTTCGTCCCGTCTCTACCAAGC
>DASTKM010000103.1:0-13454 GCA_035715885.1 Rubrobacter sp. | reverse complement strand
CTTGCGGTTCGAAGGTGCAAACCCCGCTCCCAAGCCTTTGGACGGCCCTTTGCCGGTAAAGGGACCGGAAGATCAAGAAGCGCAGCTGGACGTGCTCGAGAACATTCATTTCACGAACGAGTATGAGCCGGATGTGTCCGGGTGCCATCAGACTTTCCGTCTACCTGTGTCCGGGTAATTGCGCCTAGGTCCTTCGCCCCAGTTCGTCGCAGTGAGACGCGGCGTTCGCCTGGGTCACGGCGCCGAGGATGCTGTCTCTGGCGAGCGCCCGCTCCTAAGGTGTATAAAGTAGCGTGTGCACCGTACGCTAGTTTGATGGGCGACTTGTGGAGGGTCGTGTCGCAGATGAGGGCAATCTATGGATGGTCCTGACAAACTGCGTTTGCTCGAAAGGGCGGTGACCGCCAGCACCAACTCCATAGTGATCACCGACCCTAACCAGCCTGACGACCCTATCGTGTACGTAAATCCCGCCTTCGAGAGGACGACTGGCTACGCCGCCGAGGAGGTTTTGGGCCGCAATTGCCGTTTCTTGCAGCGCGAAGACCGGGCCCAGCCAGCACTCAAGGAGCTCAAGGCCGCTGTCTGCGAGGGACGGCACTGTACCGTTGTGCTCAGGAACTACCGCAAGGACGGGACCCTGTTCTGGAACGAACTCAGCATCTACTCCGTAAGGGACGAAGATGGTCGCATGACCAACTTCGTCGGGGTCCAGAATGACGTTACCGAGCGCATCAGGGCCGAGGAGATCCTTTCGGAGATCCGTCGGGCGGAACGGCGCAGGATAGCCCGGGATCTGCACGACATAGTACTGCAGGACCTCTCGGGCGCACTTCAGTCGTTGCGCCTTACCCACCTGCAGGCCAAGAAATCCAGGATAAGCATCGACTTCCAAGAGGAACTCGGAGCCCTGGGGCGGGCGAGCTCGGGTCTGCGCAACGCCATTTACGACCTCAGGCACGAGAAGGAGCAGCCGTTCCTGGAATCGGTCGAAGCGTTGGTGGAGCTGAATCAGCAGGCTACTCCCGAGCGTGAGATGAGACTGGTCATCGAGGAAGGGTTCCCTGTAAGTCTCCCTGCAAAGGAGAGCGTAGAGTTGTTGCGCATACTGCAGGAGGCCCTCGCGAACGTACGGCGTCACTCCGCAGCGAGGAATGTCGAGGTGGGGTTGCGGACGGATGACGAAGCAATTCTGATAGAGGTGGCCGACGATGGAAGGGGATTCGATCCTGGGTCGGCCAGGGCGGGCATCGGGCTCTCGTCGATGGGAGAGCGGGTGGAGGGGTTGGGTGGGAAGATCGAGGTCAGGAGCCGCCCTGGAGAGGGTACCAAGGTTATGGTTAGGGTTCCCGTGGGGGACGGTACTCCAGATCCCCGACGTCGATGACGCCTTCCCTCACGGCGTAGATCACCGCCTGGGTTCTGTCGAAGATGTGCAACTTCCTGTAGATGTTGGAGGTGTGGTTCCTGACCGTCTTCTCCGAGATGCCAAATGATTTGGCTATCTGCCTGTCGCTCATGCCCCGGGCGAGGGCTTTGATCACCTCGAACTCCCTCTCGGTCAGCGGCGGAGCAGCGAGATGTGTACTTCCCCCGGGCCTGCCGCCCTCGAAAGTCGTCAGCATCTTCTGGGCGAGGTCGGGCGCGATTATGGTGTTACCGGCGTAGACTGTGTGGATGGCACGCGAGAGATCGTCGGGTTCCGAGTCTTTTAGCAGATAGCCCTGCGCGCCTGCTTTTATGCCCTCGAAGACATGCTCGTCTTCTTCATGGCCCGTGAGAATGACTACGGCGGTCTGCGGCAGAAGGTCTTTGATCTCGCGCGTGGCACTGATGCCATCCATTTTCGGCATGGAGATGTCCATCAGGACGACGTCCGGCTCTTCCTTGCGGCAAAGCGCGACGGCCTCCTCGCCGTCGTAGGCCACGCCCACCACCTCAACGCCGGGCAACATGTCCACGAGGCCGGAAATACCCTTGGTGAAAAGCCGCTGGTCGTCCACAACCGCCACGCGTATAATCCCTTCGCCTTCATTGCTCAAGAGTCTCACGCCCCTTTGTCTGTTCGAAGTCCGTTACGACCCTAACTGTATCCACTGTCCGTCAAGCGTGTCACGGATGAACCGGTGGAGATACTGAGTGCCCTGTCTCTCGAATGATCCACTGCGCGGGCAGCGTTATCGTCGGATATTTGGACCACGCCAAGCTGGGTAATTCTGAGTAGGTCAGTCGACCCATTGTGCGCGTGTACTATAAGGGCCTGAAGATGCGGGTCTGCCAGCTGCTCTTGTCGAGCTGTGGCCGATAAGAGAGGATAGGTGCGATGACCCTTACGATAGGGACCGGACCGTTCGGCGACCAGGGCAACAAGACGGTTCAATTACGACTCCCCCAGGAAGGTTGGAATTCGTCCGCGTTGTTGTGGGTGAGTTTGGTCTTACCCCCTCCGAAGGCGTTGATCGTGTAGATGTCGCCCCTGATGGCCTTGCCTTTGGACACCGTGTAGGCGATCTTCTTGCCGTCGGGCGAGAAGGTAGGATACGTGTCGTACCTGTTGTTGTTGGTGAGTTTGGTCTTAGCACCCCCACCGACTTTGATCTTGTAGATGTCGCTCTCGGCATTATTACGCTCCAAGCCCTCCAAGCCTGCGTAGACGATCTTTTTGCCGTCGGGCGAATAGTCAGGAGTGAACTCGTCGTTGTTGTTGTGGGTGATTTGGGTCTTATCCCCTCCGAAGGCGTTAATCGTGTAGATCTCCGTGTCCGGGTGGGGGTTTGATGCTGTCTTATGATAGTCCCAATAGACGATCCTCTTGCCGTCGGGCGAGTAGGAAGGCTGTCCGCCGTTGGTCACTTTGGTCTTTCCACCCCCGCCGACGTAGATCGTGTAGATCTCCGTGTTCCCGGTGGCGTTGCTGTACACCATGTAGGCGATCTTCTTGCCGTCGGGCGAGTAGCAAGGGGCGGCTTCGTCCGCGTTGTTGTGGGTGAGTTTGGTCTCACTTCTCCCACCGACTTTGATCGTGTAGATCTCGTAGTCGTTTCCATCGAACTTCACGTAGGCGATCCTCTTGGCGCCGGGCGAGTAGGAAGGGCTGTAGTCGTCCCTATTGTTGTTTGTCACCTTGCGCTTAGCCCCGCCGCGGGAGTTGATGGTGTAGATCTCGTAGTCGTTCCCGTCGTGGGCCGAATAGGCTATCCTGCCGTTCTTGCCGGGAAAGGTAGCTTCCGCCTTCTCTGAGAGCGCCGATAAAGCCACCGCGCATGCCACCGCCACCGCAGCCCCGATCATCACCGGTAGATAGAACGTCCATCTTCTTGCCATGTGGTTCCCCCTCCTCTTCTGTTCTCTGTGCGCCTAAGTTCCTATAACAACATCATGATATGCTCTTCCTTAGAGCACGACCTCCTTTCCCTAAAGACAGGACTCGCCTACGCAAGAGCGACAAACACCCTCATAGGGGAGCTTCGCGATCCCACAGAGCGTAGTGCAGCCTGCCGTGCTCGATACTGACCTCCAGGTGCCCCTTGGCCGCCAACTCCTGTAGCATCCGTTCGGCCTCCTCCACCGAAAGCGAGCTCTCAAGCGCCGCCTCCACCGCCGTTAGCTTCCCGCAGCGCCCGAGCGCTAAAAGCAGCTCTTTCTCCATGATGCCCTCGGCTTGGCTTGGGCCGCCGTGCCGCCCTCCTGGAGCAGCAGCACGAGGGTAGCACTCCCCAACCGGCGCGGGCCGGGGAAGCGCCACGGGGCCTCATCTCAGGCATCTGCCCCGGAGGGACGCGGACTCGGGATGAAGCCCTTCAAACGCGCCGCACCCACCAAGCCCTCAAGACGCTCCACCTCGGCCAAGGCCACCCTCCTGCCAATCTCCGTAAGCCTGTAGTAGCGCCTCCTCTCGTCGTCCAGGTTTGGCTCAGGGCGCTCCTCTGACTGTGCCACCCATCCCCTCTGCTCCATCTGCTTAAGCGAGCGGTAGAGGGTGCCAGGAGCGAGGTGTCTTTGTCCATCGGTGCGGCGCCTGACCTCCTGCATGATGGCGTAGCCGTGCAGCTCCTCGTTGCCCAGAGCCACCATGATGTCAAGCACCGCCGGAGTGAGGGGCAGGTAGCTCTCAGGCATGGGTGCTCGTGCACTATCGCCCACGCACGACCTCCCCGAGGGCTACATCTGCGTATAGTCTCGCCGCGAGTATATCCACAGTGGTACTATAGCGAAGACAGATCGTCGGCGCAACGTGACTTGCACGCACTCGGGTGAATAGAGGGATAATCTACCGCGTGGCATACAGAATAGTGGTGGCGTCGCTGGTGGTGTGTCTCTTGCTGGTCGTCGGCATGTTGTTGTTAGAGAGAACGGGTTTTATAGAGATAGATGAGAAGGCCATCCAGCCTGAGGTCGTCAGCTGTCAGATCGGGCACAAGGACATGGAGGTACGCGTCTTGGGGGCAAGGGCAGCGTACCGTGGGGAGGTTGTCCCCAGGTACGAGTTCTGGCTCCCTCCGTTTGGCGGGTGCGCCGTGTACTACTGGGACAGGCCCAACCGGGATTAGGAAGGACTTTCACAACACGGCGGTGACACTGCGGATTAGCGGATACGCAGAACCGACGAGCGGACTCGAACCGCTTTCCTGCTCATTGCTGGTGCGCTGTTCAATCGCCAAAGATGCAGGGTGCGTCTCCTTTCAATCCGCTCTATAACCTCGACAATTCCGTACTCTGAGTGCCACTCTCATGCAGCAAGGCTCGGAAACGCAGCCCAGCATTGTTCGTAGATGGGGAACAACATAGATCACTGGTACGAAGAGGACGAGGAGGTCTTTGTCCATCCCCGCGACCCCTATCATCGCGTTGACGTCTTGAAGAGCTCCAGGCACGTCAAGATCCGCGTTGATGGGGAGGTTGTGGCTGAGACGGATCGTCCAAGGATCCTCTTCGAGACCGGTCTGCCGCCTCGCTACTACTTCCCCCTGAGGAAGTCTCTGAGGATGTACTGCTCCCTAGCGACAAGAAAACGGAATGTCCCTACAAGGGGGTTGCGTCTTACTACTCGGTGCAGGCGGGCGGTGAGACCAGGGAAGCAATCGTCTGGTACTATCCGACCCCCATACCCGCAGCCGCTGGCATAGAAGGCCATCTGTGCTTCTTCAATGAGAAGGTGGATCTGGAAGTGGACGGCGAGGCGCAGCAGCAGCCGCAGTGGTCGTAGCGAATTACGCTCGCGGCTAACCTTCCTGTGCCGCAGATGCGGGGAGCGTATACTGGCCCTGTGCTGGCAGCCGAGCGTCTTCATAAGAGTGTCCCATCGAGGCAGAATAGGACCCTGGTGCCGGAGGAGACGTGAACGTATCAGGGAAAGGGAAGAGATGCTTCGGGAGACAGGCATGGCCGAGGTCAACGGCGCGCGGATCTACTATGAGGTTGCGGGAGAAGGGGATCCGCTGGTCCTCGTACACGCGGGTATCGCGGACAGCAGGATGTGGGAAGGCCAGCTCACGGCCTTCGCCGACCGCTACAGGGTCATCCGCCACGATATGCGAGGCTTCGGGATGACCGCGATGGTGGATGGACCCTTCTCCCACTACGAAGACCTGCGCGGTCTGCTCGACTCTATGGACGTCGAACGGGCGCATCTTGTGGGCTGTTCGATGGGCGGCGGGGCCGTGCTCGACTTCGCGCTCGAGTATCCGCAGAGGGTGGGAGACATGGTTCTCGTGGGATCCGCCGTGGGCGGGTTCGGCCCTGACATCGACCCCCCGAGGCAGTGGGACGACATCGTCGCCGCCGAAGAGGCTGGGGACCTGGAGCGGGTCTCCGAGCTGGAGGTCCAGGTCTGGGTCGACGGCCCCGGGAGATCCCCCGAAGACGTAGACGCCTCCGTCAGGGATCTGGTCCGGGAGATGAACCTGATCGCCCTCAGAAACGAAGCTTCAGGGCTGGGCGATGAGTGGGAACCGGAGCCGCCCGCAGCGGACCGGCTCCCTGACGTCCAGGCTCCGACGTTGCTCATTGTCGGAGACGAGGACCAGCCGAGCGTCTTCGCCGCAGCCGACCTGCTACAGAGGGAACTTCCGAACGTGCGCAAGGTCGTCATGCACGGTGCGGCCCACCTGCCGAACATGGAAAGGCCAGAAGAGTTCAACCGGATCGTGCTGGATTTCCTGAAAGACTACCGCTAAAGGCTGCAACTAGACGACCCTACGAACCCGTAGTGTCAGGGCTCACAGGAACTTTCGGGTGGTGTGCATCTGCGCCTCACCCGACTCCTGGCGGGCTGACGCTTGCCAAGCAATGACGGCGTCTCCGCCTTCAGAGACTATATCGAGGCGGCGTCTTCCAGGATCTCCTCAGCGTGGGTATCCGGTGTGACTTCGGGGTAGACCTTGGAGATCCTGGCTTCCGGGTCGAGCAGGAAGGTGACACGTTTCGTCCGCTTCCGGTCCTCGCGTAGCACCCCGAGGGCCTCAGAAGCGCGGCCGCCCTCATCGGTGAGGAGTGGGAAGTTGAGGCTGTACTTCTCGCGGAACTCGCGGTGAGATTCGGGGGAGTCGAGCGAGACGCCGTAGACCTGAATACCCGCCTTTGCGTATTCGTCCATGCGGTCCCTGAAGGCGCAGGCTTCCTTCGTGCAGCCCGGGGTGTCGTCCTTGGGGTAGAAGTAGAGAACGGTCTTCTGGCCCGTTAGCCCTCTCGTACCTATGTGTTCCCCGCTCTCGGTCGTAAGGTCCAGGTCGGGCAGTGACTCGCCCTGCTGTGGCAGGTCTGCCATGAGTTTCCTCCTCTTTAGTGATATCCGCCCGCAAGTCTACGATGTTTACCCGTGAGGGTACAAAAGGAATCCTTCTGAACAGAACAATATCCGACGCGCCGTGGACAGGCGGTGATCCGCGTTGCATAGTTTAGTGGTAGATGAGATCGTCTCCGGCGGGAGGGACGTTGCAAGGCAAGGATTCGGCAAAGAGACTCTCCGGTAGAAGGCTCAGGCGCGCCTTCTATCTCGTATTGCTTGCGGTATTGATCGGGCTGCTCATCTCGTACTGGTCGTGGGTGGACGCGCAGGTGCGTGGCGTCGTGGTGATCTCCTCCGTCCTCGACGCGCCTGTGCTCACGCCAGCCGTCGAAGCCGCTGGCGGAGATCCACGCTTCTCGCAAGCGCGTGTCGCTGGGAACCCCTCGCTCGTCGTGAGGCCTGCGGGGGAGAGACCGTGGCCGGCAATATTCCTGGTAAACGGGGCCGTGCGGGAAGGAAGAAAACTGCCTGAGGTGCGAAATCTGGCCGAGGGCTTCGCGCGGGCCGGATACCTCGTGGTCGTGCCCGACCTGCCTGGCTTGACAGAGGCTAGGATCACACCGCAGACTGCTGATGCCACCACGCAAGTCGCGCGTGAGATCTCCGGCCGGCCCGACGTCGAAGACGGAAAGGTAGCCCTGGTAGGGGTCTCGACGGGCGCCACACTAGCCCTCCTGGCCGCCGAGGATCCCGCCCTCAGAGGAAAGGTCTCCCTCGTCGCTGGGGTGGCCCCCTATTCGAACATAAAGACCGTCCTGAGCCTCGCGACCACAGGCCACTACCGCAGGCCCGGAGGAGAGCTGGTTCGCTACGAGGCAGACTCCTTCCTCTCCTACGTCGTGGCCCGCTCTCTCGTCGCCGCCCTGCCGCCGGGCGAGGACAAGCTTACGCTCGCGGCCGAGCTCGAAAGGGCGGGCCGCGAGAGCCCAGATCCGCTCTCCGGCTTCAGCTCGCGCCGGACGGACGACCTGGGACCGGGCGCAAAGAGCGTCGTCAGGCTGATCGCGAACCGTAATCCGGAACGCTTCGCTGCGCTCTACGCCAATCTCCCCGACGACGTACGCCACGACCTCGAAGAGCTCTCGCCGCTCGCCGGAACGGAACGGATACGTGTCCCCGTCGAGCTCGTCACCGGTCCTCGCGACAAGTACTTCCCTCCCTCACAGTCGTACGCGCTCGAGCGCGTCGCGCCTCAGCGCAGGGTGACGGTAACAGGGGCGCTCGACCACGCCAAACTCGAAGTCTCCCCGGAAGACATCCAGGCCTTCGCAACTTTCGACGCCTTCGTGGTCCGCTCGCTGCGCACGGCCCGCGCTGTTGAAAGCTGACTGCTGAGGGCGCGGTTTTCAGAAGGCGGCCTCTGTGAAAACCGCTTTACAGCACCCCGTACAGCAAGTCGAAGAAGCCTTGGTGGTCGAGATCGACGCCGACTTCGGCGTTCGGCGCCCTGCCTGTCACACCGTAGAAGTCGCAGACGGTCTCGCCGCGAGTGAGGTCGCTCTCGCACTCGATGTCGACCCGCATGGGGCGTGTCTTCAGCAGGCCTAGTTCCAGTACTGCCGCGACGGCGACGGGATCGTGCAGCGGCGGGGCGTCGAAGCCGAAAACGCTCTCGTAGGTGGCGGCGAAATAGTCTAGGAACCCGGCCACCACGCCTCCCACCCTTCCCGTAGCTCGCAGCCGCATCCTCTCGAGAGGACCGGCGCCGGCCTGGTGTGTTATGTCGAGCCCCGACATCGTTATGGGCAGTCGTGACTCGAAGACCTCACGAGCCGCCTCTGGGTCTACATAGATGTTGAACTCGGCGGCCGGCGTCGTATTGCCCAGGCCCATGCTCCCACCCATGAGGGAGATATGCGCGACGCTGTCCCTAAGGTCAGGATGCTCGCGCAGGAACGCGGCGATGTTGGTGAGCGGGCCGACGGGTATGAGGGTGACTGGCTCCGTAGAGCTCCGCAGGGTGTCCGCGATCAGGGCCACAGCCCCCCTGTAGTCGGGCTCGAAGCCGGCGTCGGGGATCTCCTCGGCCCCGTCCAGCCCGCTCTTGCCGTGTATGTCCTCGGCGGTGTGGAGCGGCCGTTCCAGGGGTTCCGACGCGCCAACGCCCACGGGCACGTGCGTACACCCGACGAAGGAGAGCACCCGCAGGGTGTTGCGCGTGGTCTTCTCGATGGGGACGTTGCCGGCGACGGTCGTGACGGCGAGCAGGTCGAGATCCGGGTGTCCGCAGGCCAGCATCAGGGCCACGGCGTCGTCGTGGCCGGGGTCTACGTCCAGGATCACAGGTTTCGGACTCACTCTCGCTCCTCTCCACATTACGGACCAACGCTAAATTATCTCTTTCCGAGCCCCGCGTACAGCGCGACAGAGAATGGCGCCGAAGGACACATCTAGCCCGGCGCGAGCGGGCAAAAGCAGTAGACGTGCGTCGTATTCGTCGGTCTCTGCGACATGGGTGAAGAGTCTCACTAACGACAAAGATTCATCAGGTAGGATCATAAAAAACTGGGGAGTAGCCGCCCGCTGTTGCGGGGGGACCGGTCGTCATTACGGAGCGAGGCTCCCGGCCGGTTACCAGCGCCAAGGCGCGCTGAGCGAGACCCTCGGCAGGCAAACAGGCCGCGTTGGCTCGCTTTTCGCGTCTCGCGGCCCGTCTGAGAGGAGATGGGTTTTGTTCACGGCTATAGTGTTTGTGGTGGCGCTGGTTGCAATTATTCTGGGGGCCGCCTTCTTTACAAACGCGATAGAGATTCTAGGAGGACGCCTCGGGCTGCGTCAGGGGGCCGTGGGAAGCCTTCTCGCAGCCGTAGGTACCGCCTTGCCTGAGAGCATGATCGCCATTGTCGCCATCCTCGAGCCCGTCCTCACAGGCGAAGCGTCGGAAGAAGGAGCACTTATTGGTATAGGAGCGATACTCGGGGCACCGTTCATGCTCGCGACCCTCGCCATGTTCGTCGTCGGAGTCTCGACGCTCTTCTTTCGGCGACGCAGAGACCAGGGGACGAGGCTGCGCGTCGACGTGGCGACCGTCGGCAGGGACGTCGGGTTTTTCCTTGTCTTCTTCGCCATGGCCGCGGGCGTCGGACTGGTGGAGTTGCCGCTGTACATAAAGGTCATTGTTGCTCTCGTGCTGGCTTTCGGCTACGGTCTCTACGTCAGACGAACGCTATCCTCTGGCGAGCATCTCGAGGAGGTGCCGAAGAGGCTACTATTCCTGCCGCGCAGGCAGGAGCCGCCGCACTTCGCCGTCGTCTTGCAGACGCTCGCGAGCCTCGGAGTCATTATTGCGGGCGCACACTTCTTCGTTGACGCGGTCGAGCACGCCGCCGCGGGCCTGGGGTTGCCCGCCGGCCTCATAGCCCTGATACTGGCACCGCTGGCGACCGAACTACCCGAGAAGTTCAACTCCATCTTCTGGATAAGGGAGGGCAAGGACACCCTTGCCCTCGGCAATGTTACGGGCGCAATGATGTTCCAGAGCACCGTACCCGTTGCTTTCGGCGTCCTTTTCACGCCGTGGAACCTCGCCCCGCTTGACCTTTTCGCAGTGGTGCTCGCCCTGGCTTCGGGAGGGCTCGTCTACCTCACGCTGAGGGTCTCCGGTAAGCTGCGGGCCGGAAGGCTAATGCTCGGTGGCCTGTTCTATATTGCTTTCGTCGTTGGCGCGGTGGTGGCCGTTTTGTGATCCCGGGCCGGCGTGCGACTTTGGGGCTGACGAAGCGGGGTTCGGGCCGTAGAATAGCTCCATGCTTGGACGATACGCGGAGCTGAAGGCGCAACTTCCGCCGGAGACGATCCTCCTGTACCAGGTGGGGACGTTCTTCGAGACCTTCGAGGAAGACGCGAAGAGGATCTCGCAGGCGCTCTCGATCCGGCTGACGAGCCGCGAGGCGGCCGGCGAGGGCCGCGTCCCGCTGGCCGGGGTCCCAGGACACGCCCTGCAGGAGCATCTTGCCACCCTACTCAGGAAGGGTTACTCCGTCGCCGTCGCCGAGCAGCGGCAGCACCCGACGAAACCCAAGCAGTTCACCCGTGAGGTCACGCGAATTCTGACGCCTGGCACTGTAATAGAGGACAACGTCCTCTCCGCAGGGCAGGCCAACTACCTGGCCGCGTTCGTCGTCAGGGACGGCCGAGCTGGAATAGCCGTCGTCGAGGCTTCGACAGGAGAGTTCACGGGCACCGAGGTCTCTGAAGAGCAGCTCCCCGCCGAGCTGGAACGGTGGTCGCCGCGCGAGATCGTCGTTCCCGAAAGGACCGCGGCCGAGAAGTTGCCCAAGGTGCGCGCCGCCGTAAGCTCCGCCCCGCGCTGGACTTTCGAGCCTTCCGCGGGCGAGCAGGCCCTGAAGAGACACTTTAAGGTCTCAGGACTCAAGGGATACGGGCTCGATGGGCGCCCGGCGCTCGCTGGCGCCGCGGGGGCTTTGATCCAGTACCTCGCCTCCCTGCGCGGCGGCGGTCCGCCGGAGCAGGTGGTTACCTTCCGCCCTTACGACCCTGGATCGGGGATGGTCCTCGACGCGGCGACGAGGCGCAACCTGGGCTTGGAGGAGCTGGTCGAGACCGTAGACCGGACCCGCACGCCGATGGGCCGGCGAGCGCTCAGGCGCTGGCTGGAGCGGCCCCTGCTGGAAGTGGACCGCATCAGGCAACGTCTGGGGGCCGTCGACGTGCTCACCGGAGACTACATGCTGCGCGAGGATGTACGCGAGCATCTGGGACGCATCCCCGACGTGGAGCGCATCGCCACGCGCATCGTAAGGCTTTCGGCCTCGCCCAACGATCTGCTCTCGCTCAAGGGTGCGCTAGAGGAGATCGGGCCCCTCAGGGAGACGCTGGAGCCGGCGTCGCAGGGCTCCTCGCTGCTCTCGAGGGTGCTAGGGGCGATGGAGGAGCCGCCCGGGGTAAGGGAGCTGGTCGCAGCGGCGATCTCCGAGGAGAGCGGTGAGATCATACGCCCCGGCTACTCGGGGGAGCTCGACGAGGCGCGCGAGTTCAGGGACGGCGCCCACGAGTGGTTGACGCGCTTCGAGGCCGAGGAGCGGCTCAAGTCGGGCCTGAAAACCTTGAAGGTAGGCTACAGGGACGGGGAAGGTTACTTTATCGAGGTGGCGGGCAAGGAGACGAGCGCGGTCCCCGAACGCTACCAACACCGCAAGGCGCTCAAGCACAACGCGCGCTACGTAACGGTGGAGTTGAAGGAGCACGAATCACGGATGCTCGGGGCCCGCGATGAGGTCGAGCGCATCGAGCGCAGCATCCTCGCCGAGATACGCGCCGCCGTCAAGGAGGCCGCGCCCGAACTGCAGAAGGTCTCACGCGCCATAGCCGTCGTGGATGTGATCTCCTCCTTCGCCGCTGCGGCGACCGAGCTGCGCTACTGCCGCCCCGAGGTCACGCAAGGGAGGGGCATCCGCATCTTTGGTGGAAGGCATCCAGTCGTCGAGCACAACCTGGAGATGCCCTTCGTCCCCAACGACTCTGAGGTCGACGGGGACTCGCGGCTCCAGATCATCACGGGCCCCAACATGGCCGGCAAGTCCGTCTTCCTCAGGCAGGTGGCCCTCATCTCCCTGCTGGCCCAGACAGGCTCCTACGTCCCCGCCGACGAGGCGTCGCTTGGCGTAATTGACCGCATCTTTACGCGGGTCGGAGCTGAGGACAGGCTCGCGAGCGGTGAGTCTACCTTTATGGTGGAGATGACAGAAGCGGCGAGTATCCTGAACAGCGCGACGGAGCGCTCGTTGGTCATCCTGGACGAGGTAGGACGCGGCACCTCGACCTACGACGGGATGAGCCTCGCTTGGGCCATCGCAGAATACCTGCACGACGACGTGCAGGCCCTCACGCTCTTCGCCACCCACTACCACGAGCTGACGCGGCTCGTGGAGATGTTGCCCGGCTGCCGAAACTACAAGGCCAGCGTCGAGGAGGTGGGGGGTGAGATCGTGTTCCTGCACAGGATAGAGTCCGGCGCGGAGTCCTCCTCCTACGGCGTCCACGTGGCTAAGCTCGCCGGGTTACCGCCCCAGGTCACCGACCGGGCCGGTGAGATCCTCGCCCGCCTCGAAGCCGAAGGCGTCAAAGACTTCGCCGGATGAGATCAGATGAGGCTTTTTCCTAGGCTCCTCTCCGAGGAGGCCGCCGGCTATGCGGGACTGGTTCGGGTGCTATCGCCCGAGGTGGCTCACAGGATCGCCGCCGGGGAGATCATCGAGCGTCCAGCGTCCGCCGTCAAGGAGTTGATCGAGAACTCCCTCGACGCGGGGGCGAGCAGAGTCGAGGTCGAGATCGAGGACGGCGGAGTGGCCCTCATCCGGGTCAGCGACGACGGCTCGGGGATGTCGCCCGAGGACGCCCAGCGCGCCGTCGCGGAGCACGCGACGAGCAAAATCCGGACGGCGGACGACCTCGCCAGTGTTGTCTCTCTGGGCTTCCGCGGCGAAGCACTGCACGCCATCGGAGCGGTCTCGGATCTCACGCTCACAACCCGCGAACGCGGCAATGAAGATTCCCTCGGCGCCCGTGTGCGGGTCTTCGGCGGGAAGATAGTCGAGTCTGCGTCGGCGGCCCATACTCAGGGTACGACGGTGGAGGCTCGCGACCTGTTCCTGAACCTGCCCGTGCGCCGCGGTTTCCTCGGCACGGTGCGGGCCGAGGCGAACGC
>DASTKM010000102.1:0-5351 GCA_035715885.1 Rubrobacter sp. | reverse complement strand
CGGGGCTACACGTAGGGCACACCGGCGTTGCCACATTCTTCGGCCAGGCGCTTGCGCAGGGCGTTCCTCGCCGGCAGCAGCACGGAGCCCTCATCTCCTGCGCCCACTACGATCGAGCCGTCCCTTCCCCTCCAGTGACGGTGGACCGTGTAGGCGGCGAGCGTCCCCTCAACCAGGCCGACCGTCCTGTCGAGGTCTGCGTGGGACATCGAGGCGGAGATGTCGAGCTTGGAGACGTCCACGTTTTGGGACGCGGAGAGGTCCCCGGAGAGGTTGCCCGTCCTTAGCCTGAGGCCCGGCGTGTCCCAGAGCATCTCGATAGCGCCCTTGAGCGCCGCCGCCCTGCTCTCCTTGTTGCCTTTACGGAGCTTGGGGTCATCCATCGCCCGGAGCCGCTTTGTGAGGTCGCCGTTGTCCGCCGCGCCCGAGCGCTCCAGGGAGAGGACCTTCAGCGTCGCCGCAGAATCTACCTCAACGACCACGCTCTGGCCCCTCTCCCTCGGGAAAGGGTAATCCGTGTACTCCACGCCAACCTTCTCCAGCTCGGAGAGCAACTCCTCTGCGTAAGGCTCGCCGCCGAACATCCTGCGGCTCGCCGAGTAGGCAGGGAGCGCCACCTTCGAGAGGATGCGTTCGATCCTTCGCGTCCCCCTCTCGTTCGGGACCGCGAGCGGCGCGTCGACGCCGACGACGATACCCCGCCGCTCCGAGCCGTAATCCTCGACAGTCTCTGCTATCTCCGACGCGTCAGCCACGAACGAGTTGGCTATGATGCTCCCCCGCTCGTCCAGCACCACGAGGCACGAGACCTTATCCCGCGCCTCGCCCGGCCTCCACGCCAGCGCGCAGCCTACAAACCTCAAGTTCCCTCCTTACCCGCGTCGTACACGGCACGAGAGATCCCCTCGCAGACCTCCCGGCACACCGTCTCGTCCGAATGCTCGACCATCACCCGCACGACCGGCTCCGTCCCGCTCGGCCTCAAAAGGACGCGTCCTTCCTCGCCGAGGGTGCTCCGAGCCTCGGAGACGGCCAGCCGTACCGTCTCCGAGGCCGCGACGGCCTTCGCGGCCCCGGGCTCCTCGACCCTCACGTTGATGAGCGTCTGCGGATACACCTTCATCACCGCGGCCAGCTCGGAGAGCGGTCTGCCGCTGCGGACCATCACGTCGAGGAGCGCGAGGGCCGTCACGAGGCCGTCTCCTGTCGTGGTGTGCTCGGAGAGGATCACATGCCCTGATTGCTCCCCGCCCAGCGAAGCACCGAGCCTGTCCATTGCCTCGGCGACGTGCCTGTCACCCACGTCCGTCACATCATAGGCTATCTCCATAGCCTCCATGGCCTTGAAGAAGCCGAGGTTGCTCATAACCGTGACCACGACCTCGCCTGAGAGGACTCCGCGTTTCTTCTTGTCGCGGGCGAGGATGGCGATGATCCTGTCCCCGTCGACCACGTTCCCCTGCTCGTCGAGGGCGAGCACCCTGTCTGCGTCCCCGTCGAAGGCGAAAGCCACATCGTGCCCTGAGGCGTCGAGTTCCTCGATGTGCGTCGAGCCGCAGTCCTCGTTTATGTTCGTACCCGTGGGATCGGCTCCGGTCAGGGTGAGATCCACTCCGATCTCTCGGAACACCAGCGGCGCAACCTCGTAGGCGGCCCCGTTGGCGCAGTCCAGGAGCACCTTGACACCCTCAGCCGACGGACGCAACTTCCGGAGCACCCACGCCGCGTACATACGTGTGGCGTCGGCGAGCACCTCGACCCCTCCGACCCCGCTTCCGGTGGGGCGCGTAATGTCTCGGCCCAGCAGGTCTTCGATCTCACGCTCTTTCTCAGGGGAGAGCTTGCGGCCTTCTCCCGAGAAGAACTTGATGCCGTTGTCAGGGTAGGGATTGTGCGAGGCGCTAACGACACCCGCGGCCGTGGCCCCGAGACGAGGCGCAAGGGCCGCGACGCCGGGCGTAGGCAGGACACCGAGATCTACGACGTCGGCGCCACCGCTCGCAGCGCCGGCACACAGGGCGCTGGCGAGCATCTCTCCTGAGAGGCGCGTGTCGCGTCCGACGAGGATCTTGCCCCCAAAGACACGGGAGGCGGCGAGGCCGAGGCGCAGTGCGTCTTCGGGCAGCAGGCCCTTGTTGGCGACCCCGCGCACCCCGTCGGTGCCGAACGTTATGGTCCGGTTCCTCAATCTGCCTCCTTTACCATGCTCGGGTAGATCCTGAAGCCCTGGCGGCGCCTGTGCAAGAAAGGATCGCAGAACGCTTCGGCCTCGAAGGCAGCGTACTCGATGTGCTCGTCCGGACTCGTACCGGTTCCTCCTCCCGGTATGGACGTAGAACGGGCCCCTCCCGCCGCGCGAAAGGAGCCCGACATGAAGATCCGCTCTTGCGGCTCAGCGCTTGGAGAACTGCGGGCGCTTGCGGGCCTTCTTGAGGCCGTACTTCTTGCGCTCGACGGCCCTGGAATCCCGGGTGAGCATCCCGGCTGCCTTTAGTTCGCTACGGGCCTCTTGCGATTCTTCGGCGAGGGCCCGTGCTATACCGTGGCGCAGGGCCTCTGCCTGCCCGGTGGGACCGCCACCTTCGATCTTGGCTACGACCTCGTAGCGGCCGGCCGAACCGAGGAGCTCGAGCGGCAAGCGCACCGCCGTGCGGTAGGCCGGACGCGGGAAATACTCGTCCACGTCGCGGCCGTTCACGATGATCTTACCGTCGCCAGGGAGTATCCTTACCCGTGCAACGGCGGTCTTGCGCCTTCCCGTCCCGCTATAGAGAGCCTCTGCCATCTACTTCACCTCTAGCGTCTGCGGGTCCTGAGCTGAGTGTGGGTGCTCGGGTCCCGCGTAGATCTTCAACTTCTTGAACTGCTTTCTGGCGAGGCGGGTCTTCGGCATCATCCCGTAGACGGCCTTGCGCAGGACCTCGGTCGGCTTGCGCGCGAGCATCTGCTCGTAGCTGGTCTCTTTCATGCCGCCGGGATAACCCGAGTGCCGCCTGTAGACCCTCTGCTGGGCTTTCCTGCCCGTGACGGCAATCCTGTCCGCGTTCACCACGACAACGAAGTCGCCAACGTCGACGTGAGGCGTGTACTGCGGCTTGTTCTTGCCGCGCAAAACGCGTACGATCTCCGTCGCCAGACGTCCGAGGTGCTTTCCCTCGGCGTCGACGACATACCACTTTCGCTCGACCTCCAGGGGCCGCGCCATGTAACTCTTCATCATCCTCCGGAGCTTGTGCGAACTTCAAAGGCCTTCGAACGGATCAAATAGTAGCATACATCGGCAAAAGGACCAGCCTCAAAGAATGGCCCACAGGCGTTCGGCGGTGCGCGAACCGCCCCCACACGGACCGTGCTCTGATCGCGCGTATGCTCATCGTCACATGTATCTTCCGTTCTACAGGACCCTTGCTATGGTCAGGCCGTCTATGCGCTCCCGTATCAGAGGTAGCGCGATGCTGCAGAGGCTGGGGTCTCTGGCTATACGCTCGTTGAACTCGCGCGTCGCCTGGGCCGTTGAGTCCTTGGGGTCGAGTACGGTGCCGCCCCTTATAGTGTTGTCGCCGAGGATGAGAGAGCCTGGTCGTACGAGGCGCAGGGACGCGTCCAGGTACTCGGGGTAGCTCTCTTTGTCGGCGTCTATGAAGATGACGTCGAAGGGACCTTCTTCGTCTTCGATGATGGCGGCGAGGAGTTCGTGGGCGTCACCGACCCGTATCTCGACCTTTTCGGAGAGGCCGGCCCGTCCGACATTGTTGCGGGCGACTCCGGCATGATGCTCGTCTATCTCCAGGGAGATCAGGGCTCCGTCGTCGGGCAGGGCGCGGGCGAAGTGGATGGCACTGTAGCCTCCCAGGGTGCCTATCTCCAGTATGCGCCGCGACCCGGCAATCTCGGTGAGCAGCTGCAGCAGCCTTCCTTCGTTGGGCGAGACGTTTATCCCAGGCAGTCCGGCCCGCCGCGAGTCCCGCAAAGCCGCTTCGAGGATCTCGTCCGGTGGGGCGAACAGGTCCTCGACGTAGGCGTCGATCTCCCGCAAGAGCTCTCTCGTATCGTCTGTGTTCATCGCTCACTCCTCCATAGATCCAGGTCATCGTAGCCCACACCGACCAGCGTAAGTCCGCGGCTGGTTACCGCGGGTCCTGCCTCGCTGCGCTTTCCTCCCGAGAGCAGCCGGTCGAACTCCGTCAGGTCTCTCTTCCCGCCCGCAACCTCCAGCATCGTGCCGACCAGGGTGCGGACCATACCGTACAGGAACGAGTCGGCGCTTATGCGGTACCTTAGCAGGTCGTCGTGCCTGCTCCAGCGCGAGCGGGTCACGATACGCTCGAAGCGGACGTGGTAGCTCTTCTGAGGGGTAAAGGCCCTGAAGTCATGTGTTCCTTCCACCAGTCTTGCCGCTTCTTGCAGGAGCTCCAGGTCGAGTCTCTGCGGCGCGTAGCCCGCGTGGTGGCGCTGTAAGGGGGACCTGATCTCGTCGTTGACCAGCCTGTACTCGTATGTCCGGCTCCTTGCGTCCCTGCGGGCGTCGAAATCCTCCCTTACGGCGACGCAACGACGGAGTGCGACATCTTTGGGCAGTACCGCCGTGGTCTTGTAGGAGATAAGGGCAGGCCCGAGCTCGGTCTGGGCTCTGAAGGAGACGACCTGCCCGCTGGCATGCACCCCTGCATCGGTGCGGCCCGCGGCGCTCATCTTGACCGGCTGGCGCAGAACGGTAGAGAGCGCATCGGAGAGTACACCCTCGACCGTCCTTCGTTCGGGTTGCGCCGCCCATCCCGCGAAGCCGGTGCCTTCGTACTCGACGAGCCCGGCGAGTTTCAAAGCAGGATCCCCACCAGCAGGATGAGCAGGGTGACGGCCAGGGCGAGCGCGTCGCTGACCCGGAAGCGCATCTCCCGGTAGCGGGTGCGGCCTTCGCCGCCCCTGTAGCCCCTGCTCTCCATCGCGTCTGCCAGCTCGTCGGCGCGGCGGAAGGCGCCGACGGTCAGCGGCACGAGTACGGGGACTAAAGAGCGGGCCCTGCGAAGCGGCCCTCCCTCAGAGAAGTCAGCGCCGCGGGCTGCCTGGGCCCTTTTGATCTTCTCCGCCTCCTCCCCGAGCGTGGGGATGAAACGGAGCGCTATGGTCATCATCATCGCGACCTCGTGCGCAGGGAACCGCACCCTCTTCAGGGGAGAAAGGAGGTCTTCGATCCCATCAGCGAGCGCCACCGGGGCCGTCGTCGCCGTGAGCAACCCTGCGGAGGAGACGAGCAATAGTATCCGCAAAGCCAGGAAGAAACCCAACCTCAACCCGCCGGAATGAACCTCCAGGAAGCCCCACTCGAAGAGCGTGACCCCCTCCCGCGAGAA
>DASTKM010000101.1:0-18684 GCA_035715885.1 Rubrobacter sp. | reverse complement strand
CATCGGGGGCTTCCTAGCGCCGTCGCGTTTTACCTGCAAACAGAGGGTTTTTCGAGTGAGCCGCCCAGGACTCGAACCTGGAACCTAGAGATTAAGAGTCTCTTGCTCTGCCAATTGAGCTAGCGGCCCGCGAGGGCGAATTATAACACCGCTCGCGGGGAGTATAGGGCCAAAGTTAAGTTTTGTTCACAGGGCTTGCGACGGAGGCGTCCGCTCATTTATAATCTTCGTATCATCCTAGCGGCCCTATCTGGGGGCCGCTAAGGGCCGGAAAAGGGTCTCACCCTTCTATGAACACCGGCCCTTTTGTTTTGAGCATTTCAGCACTTCAGCATTTCAGCACGCTCCGGCCTTTAGGCCTTCGCTTGTCAGCAAGTCAGCACGGCGGCTGCGCCATCTTGTCAGCCACTCAGCAAGGACGTCGGCATGCGAAAGCTGCCTAGCTGAAATGCTGCAAGTCGCCTGTGACAGGCGACGTGCTGACAAGCGCCCGACAGGGCGCGTGCTGAAATGCTGAAGTGCTGATTATCCTACTTCCTCGGCGATGGTGAAGAGTTCTTCGGCGTGCCGGCGCACGGACTTCACGAGGTCGTCGTTCGCTGTGGCGATCAGTATCCGGCGGAGGGGGGCATGGTAGCGCGTCATTTCGTCTTCGGACATGCCAGAGAGATTATGCCAGCCTATGGGGTTGCGTTCGCCGGGGAGGGGGTTGTGTCGGATCAGGCGCAACTCCACGGGGAAGTGCTCTCTTGCGGGGAGGTCTATGAGGATGTCGAATGGTCCGGCCACACCTTTGCGGTAGCGGGTGAGATAGCGGGACCAGGCCTCTTCCACCCGGCGGCGCCAGGAGGCGTCGTCGCGGAGCCGGATCAGTGAGGAGTAGCTCGGGTGTCGCTCATCGAACTCCAGGGCGAGGTGGTAGGGCCTGCGGTCTGCAAGGCGTTTCATGAGGGCGGCTGTGGAGCTCTCGGCAGAATCCTCCAACAGGACGAAGGCTCCCGCATCATCCAGCTCGGAGAGCTCGTCGAAGGTCACGTTACCAGCCCCTATGGCGTCCTGGACGGCCCTGAGGAACATTACGGTCGGGATACGCAGAGCGTGGTGCCCGTAGACGTTGTAGTACACCAGGTAGCGGGAGAAGACCACGGATTGCAGTGTACCCGCCCCTTCTTCGTCCAGCGCCAGTATCGCCTTGTTCTCCTGGCCCACGATCCTCAGGCGCTGTATGAGGGACTCTACCTCGACAAGGCCGTAGGGTACCCTGGCTCCCCTGGCGTCGCGTATCAGGCGGTCGAGGGCATCCACGTTCAACGAGCCGAAGAGGATGTCCCTTAGCAGGTGTTCCGTAGGGGTCAGGCTGTGTGGCGGGGTATCCCCGCGCGAGACCAGTCTGAAGACGTTGTGGGGCTCGAGGTCCCACTCTGCCCTCAAGACCTTCGCCACTTCGGTGTGTTCGATCCAACGCCTGCTCAACTCCTTGAGGGTGGGCGCGCCTGGGACTTTGATCCCTTCGACAGAAGCAGCGTAAGGATATCGGCCGGCGTCTAGCAGCAGGGCAGCGGCCAGGGCGGCCCTCACGTCGCGGTCTTCGAGATAGGCGCCAGACTCCGCGATCCGCTTTAGCGTCAGCCCAGCGAGGTGGTAGACGCCAACCGCGTGATCCAGGCGCGTGTGACGGGCCCTCGGGAAGGATCCGAAGGTAAATCCGAGCTGGCTCATGCCCCTCAGACGTTGCATCGCGCCAGTCTCGAGCAGCGTCTTCACCGCCCGATCTATAGAGACGTCCCCCCAGATCACGTCCCTGACTCTTCTGCTGGAACCCCCGAAGAGCTCCCCAACCGTACCACTCAATGACGCTCCCGATCTCCTGCTTTGGGCTATTCTAACTAAAATGTACACACCCGAAAGGATGCCTCGGGCTGGCGACGGGTGTAACATTCTGTTTCTTGAGAGAGGAGACACCATACGTATAGAAGAGGTAAAGGCTCTACAGGGAGAATCGGTGATCCTCAGGCCGCCGCGGGAATCCGACGTGGAGGTAGTCTACTCCTGGGACAGGGACCCGGAGCTCGCCGCCTGGAATGGGCGCTCACCCATCTCCATCTCCCTCTCGGCGGCCCGGCGCGACTACCTGGCCCGCTGGGAGGACCCGAGCGTAAGAACGTTTATCATAGAGGCCCGTGGGGAGCCGATCGGCATGGCGACCCTTTATGAATTCCGCCGCGACGGCTGCGAACTAGGCATAAAGATAGGACCCGGAAACCTTCGCGGTAGGGGCTACGCTACGGAAGCCGTTACCCTCCTCATAGACTACGTCTTCCACACCCTGGGCCTCGCAGCCGTGCGCGGCTCGACCCTGGCCCACAACGACCGCATGCAGAGGGTCTTCGAGAAGAACGGCTTTGTGCGGGTCGGTGACGGTTCCCTCCTGAGCCGCTACGATAACCGCCGCTACACCGAGCTCTTCTACGAACGCCGGCGGGAGGATCACAAACCGTAACAGCGCTTTTCGTAAGATGTGAGCCATGCCACTGGAGAGAAGGTGTCCTCAGCAAAAAAACCATCCCTTGCAAATCCTGAAACCTGTTGCCTGATGCCAGGCATGCAGAAGGTGCCGGCACCTTCTGCATGCCGCTGTGAGGACGCCCTTCTCCAGAAGCAAGATGCCGTGTCATGTAATGCCCCTGCACAGCTTCCCGTCCGCTTCCTTGCCTAACCGACTACAATAAGGCTGATGAAGACACAGCTGGAACTGAACATCAGGAGCCGGGGCGCGATGAGCGGGGTGCTTACCATGGGCAGCCTCGATCCCGCATTCGCCGCCGCCACAAGCGTGCAAGGAGAGCCTGTGGTCGTGGATCTGCGCACGGTCGAGTTCGTCGAGCCTGCAGGACTCTGCGCCCTGGCAGCATTACTGGAGTACCTGAGTGCGCGCTGCGAGGTGGTGGATCTTGCCCTCGCAGGACGCGACGTGCCGGCCTATCTGGAGCGGATGAACTTCTTCAGGTCGTTCGGCGAAACGGTACGCACCAATGCCGATGTGGCCTCTCTCGAGGAGCGCAGGCGGCACAACCCGGGGACGCTGCAGGAGTTGATCAACTTCCACACCGAGGAGGAGATACCAGGGATCATCGAGAGAATCTCGGAGATCCTGGAGAACCAGGGCTACCGCCTGCGCGAGCGGGTCGCGATCTGCTCGACGCTCTCGGAGGTCTGCGCGAACGCCGCCGAGCACGGCGTCTCCTCTTTCGGGGCCTACGCCGCCGTCCAGGCCTACCACCACATCGTTAGCGGGTCCCGCCGCCGCGGCGAAGAGGTCCTCATCGCGATCGCCGACGGAGGCGTCGGCGTGCGGGAGACGCTCACTCGTAACCCCGAGTACGCCGAACATACCACCACCGACAACGACGCCCTGCGCCACGCACTCGAGATGGGCGTCTCGGCGACCGGTGAGATCGGCCGCGGAGGCGGACTCGCCCTGGTCGCGGGGATCGCCGCCCGCGCCGGCGGCTCGCTCTCTTTGCGCTCAGGATCAGGCCGCGTAACCGTCTACGAGAACCGTAAGAACTCCCGGAACGTCCCCGACTTCCCAGGCACCTTCGTCCGCGTCTCCCTGCCACGTACACCACAGGAAAAAACATCAGGATGAACCCAAAATACCCCCAATACGCCGTTGACTTATCCAGGGAAGACCGGTACAATGCTCATATATGATTTCACTGACGACAGTGAGGACAGCTCCGGTGATTGAGGAGCGGGCGCACCAGGTCTTCGAGGTTGCTGGGGGCGACTTCGGTGGCAAGTTGATGGTGACCCGTAGGACGGGCCGTGCGGTTCGTGAGGCGCTCGAAGGAGCGCTGGAGGGATTGCCGAAGGGTGGCATCCTGTATGTGGACACGCGTGGGGTCGAGCTCATGGACTACTCGTTCGCGGACGAGGCGCTTGGGATACTGGCGTCGAGATCTGCGAGCGGGGAGTATGGGGACAAGCATCTGGTTTTGGTCGAGGAGGACCGGGATCTCCTGGAGAACGTCGAGGCCTCTCTGAGGCAGCGTTCGCTGGCCATGATCCGGGTCGATGAGATCGGGGCCGAGCCTGGCATAGTCGGCAAGGTGCCGGACCATCTGGTCGAGACCCTGCAGGCGATCTACGACGCAGGCTCCATCACCAACGCGGCCCTCGCTGCGAGGCTGGATCTCAACCATACAGCCTGCAACAACAGGGCGACCAGACTCGCGAAACTCGGACTGATCCACCGCCGCATCGAGACCGCGGCCCCCGGCGGACGCCAGTATACCTACGAGCGGATCGCCTGATGTTTATTTTTGACCACATCCTCACCAAGTTCAGTGAAGATAGCGTTACCGGCTTCTGGTCGGAGGAGGTTAAGTGATGAGGGAAGAGTACATGATCGAGCGCCAGGGCAAGAGGTTCGTGCTCTATGCGGGGCTCCTTGAGGAGGCGCACAGCAGGGGGCTCAGGAGCATCGAGACGGAGCTCTTGCAAGTTCCTGCAAAGGAGAACGGCGAGGTGGCGATCGTGAAGGCCGTGATCCGGACTGAGGAGGGCAAGTTCGCCGGCATCGGTGACGCTTCCCCGCAGAACGTGAACCGGACGATAGCTCCGCACCTGATCCGGATGGCTGAGACGAGGGCCAAGGCGCGTGCTCTCAGGGACGCCATCAACGTAGGTGTAACCGCTTTCGAGGAGCTCGGCGGCGAGGAAGAGGTCGTTGAGGCTTCGGGGACGCAGGAGCGTGAAGGGCGGCCCAGGGCGCAGAACGAGGAAGGAAGAGGCGAGCTTCCGGCGACCAGGAAGCAGCTCAATTACCTGGAGGCCCTAATCTCGGACGTCGTCGAAGATGGGATCGGCCGGTTCGAGGAGATGGTCGGAAAGCCCGTAGGGGAGCTCACCCGCGAGGAGGCGAGCGAGTGGATCGGGCGTCTCTCAGGGAGGGCCGCGTAGTGGGTGGGTCCGCCTGGATCGCTGCCCTCGGCGAGGAAGTCGTCTACGAGGAAGACCTCCCTGCCTGCTGCAGGCGCAGCGCCCTTCACTACGACGACTCGTTCGAGTGCCCTGTATGCGGCGCGATGTGGAGGGAGCCGCTGCCAGTGCAACCCGAGGAGGACGCCTTCGCACAGCGCGAAGAGCGTAGAGGAGCAGCGTAGGGACGAAGGTTGGCAAACGATGGGGGAGAGAGGGAGATCGAAGGTGAGCGGAGAGGCAAAGCGAAAAGCGCGCAAGAGGCGGAGCGCCCTCAGGCCCGATACCGCGCTCGTCCCCGTAGGCGAACCCGAGCAGGAGATCTACGTGTGGTCGTTGCCTACGTGCTGCCTGCGATCCCTCAAAGAGACGGCCATGTCCGAAGTGGGCGAGCGGCGGCTCCTCGAGCTGGATTGCTCGTGCGGGCGGAGGTGGCACATCACATCCAGCCTCGACCCCCGCATCCTGGAACGCTTCGTAACCCACGGAGGCCCACGGGTCGGGGGATCGTACCCCGCGGCATGATGAAGAGCACCTCAGATAGTCAGCCTGTCAGCGAGGGCGAGCGAAAGCTGAAATGCGGACTAGCCAAGAGAGGGGAGACGTAATGATGGAAGCACAGGATGTTCTGACACAGTACTTGGGCAGGGTGAGGGGTAGCAGGCTGCTCGACGCCGATGAGGAGAAGGCTCTAGCAAGGCGTGTCCGCGGGGGGGACATGAGAGCCCGTCAGAAGCTCATCGAGTCGAACCTGCGGCTTGTGATCTCCATCGCCAAGAAGTACAGGGGGCGAGGTGTGCTCTTCGAGGACTTGATCCAGGAGGGGAACGCAGGCCTGATACGGGCCGTCGAGAAGTTCGACCCCGAGATGGGCAACCGCTTCTCCACTTACGCGACGTGGTGGATCCGTCAGGCCGTCACCCGCGCCGTCGCCGACCACGCCCGCACCGTGCGTCTGCCTGCACATGTCGTTGATGCGCTCTACCGCCTGCGACGCGCCGAGAACGCTCTCAGCATCGAACTCGGCCGCGACGCGACCGAGGAGGAGCTCGTCGAGAGGCTCGGCGTAAAACCGGAGGAGGCCAGGCGTCTGCGCGAGGTCAGCCAGCCCATCTCCAGCATCAATGCGAAGATCAACGCCGAAGAAGGCTCCGAGTTTGGCGAGTTGCTCCCTGACGAGCGCTCCGGCGACGACTACGCGCGCGTCGAGGTCGGCCAGTGGGAGCGGGTGCTCGTCGAGGCTGTGAGGTCTCTGCCCGAGCGGGAGGCCAGGATCATCGAGATGCGCCACGGCCTCGACGGCAGCGAGACCCTAACCTTGCGCGAGGTCTCCGAGGAACTTGGCATCTCCCAGGAGAGAGCCAGGCAGGTCGAGATCAAGGCTCTAAGGACTATCCGCACCGGCCGCTACGCCAGCACCCTGCGTCGCGCCCTCTCTGAGGCCGTGTAGAACCTGCCCAAATGGGCTAAGGTGCTCTCCAGAGGCAACAATGGGAAGGGAGCCCATGGAGACCACGGAGCGTAACACCGAGCGGGCGCGGCAACTGTTCGAAGAGTTGGGCGGAGCCGTCAAAGACGGCTTCCCCAATATCCATTCGCAAGTTCACCATACAAAAGCAGGGACCCCTTATCTCAAGAGACCGGGAGTCGTCGTTCTCGCGAAGCCCCAGACCAACGTTGCTGGACTCGGAGTGTTCCTCGAAGGCTTCGACCCGGACCTCCACTTCACCGAGTACCTCGACGACCCCACCAGGCTTCCGGATTCATCCCAACTCTGCAAGACGGCTGGGCAGACGTGCTACATGTCATTCGGACCCAGGCGCACGAAGAACGATAACGCCGCCGCTTATATCGAGCGTTTGACCTCTGCGGGGCACGGCAGCGTGCTCGAGCACTCCACCTTCAACTTCCTGCTCTACGGCATCAGCCGCAGCGTCACCCACGAGCTGGTCCGACACAGGGCCGGCACCGCTTTTTCCCAGATTTCACAACGCTATGTTAGCGGAGCCGTGCTTCGCTTTGTGGAGCGTCCGGAGTACCAGGAAGACGAAGAGTTGCACAGAGCTTTCGAGGAACGTGCTGACAGGGCCGCTACCGAGTACGAGGCGATGGCCGAACTCTTGCTGGAGCGCCAGGAGGGCGGGGCGAGCATGCTCACCGCAGATTACAGGACCGACGCGAGAAAGAAGGTGCAGCAGACCGCACGCTCCCTGTTGCCGAACGAGACGGAGGCCCCGATGGTCTTCACGGGGAACGTGCGCGCCCTAAGGCACATCATCGAGATGCGGGCCGACGCGCACGCCGAAAGCGAGATCCGCAACCTGGCCCTCCGCATCTTCCTGTGCCTGCGGACCGCTGATCCCATCCTCTTCGGCGACTATGAGCTCGGGGAACTCCCCGACGGCACGTATACTGTATCGACCAAGAACCGCAAGGCATAGGCCCGAAAAAGGGGAGCTATCCAGCCCGGACGCCGCCTAACTCGCCTCGCCGCGGACGGCCCTGGAGAGTTGCCCCTCAGCCGCCGCGACCTCGTCATCCTCGATCCTGCGGAACAGAGGCTTCGCCCCCGCGGCGCGGTAGCCCTTCGGCAAATCATCGAGGTCCGAGACGCGGGCTATAGGGCCGTCGAAGAACTCCTCGAGCCGCCCAATAGCCTCAGGGACGTAAGGTGCTGCGTGGTAGGCGAGAGAGCCGAGCAGCACGGAGCAGGTATAGAGGGTGAGGCGGGTCTGCTCCGGGTCCTCCTTGCGGGTCTTCCAGGGGGCCGACGCGTCGAAAAACCGGTTGGCGCTCCTGCCCATCGCCAGAAGCTCTCCGAGCGCTTCGCGGGGCCTCGGGGCGAGCATTTTTGCCTCGTAGCGCGCCTCTAACTCCCTGAAATCTTCCAGGACCGCCACGGCATCTTCAGGTAGCTCCTCGGGGCGTGGAACCTCGCCATCGAAGTATCTCTCTGCAAAAGAGAGGACACGGTTGATGTAGTTGCCGAGGTTCCCGATCAGATCCGAGTTCACCCTGCTCTGGAAATCCCGCCAGGAGAAAACGACGTCCCCCGTCTCGGGCAGGTTCGAGGACAGGTAGAAACGCAGAGGGTCGGCGGGGAAGCGGTCGAGAGCCTCGTGCAGCCAGACAGCCAGATTACGGCTCGTGGACATCTGCATCGCCCGTCGTTCCCCGTCGACCAGGACCTCCAGGTTCATGAACTCGTTGGCTGGCACGTCGTAGGGGAGGACGAAGGGTTCCTCACCGTCTTCTGCGGTGCCCATGAGCTGGGCGGGCCAGATCAGGGTGTGGAAGACCGTGTTGTCCTTCCCGATAAAGTGGATGAGCCGGCTCTCAGGCTCCTGCCAGTACTCCCTCCACCTGTCGGGTTCCCCGATGTTCTGGGCCCACTCCATGGTCGAAGAAACGTAGCCGATACAGGCGTCGAACCACACGTAGAAGCGCTTGTCCTCGAAGCCAGGCTCGGGGACAGGGACGCCCCACTGTATGTCCCGCGTAATTGGCCGCTTCTCCAGGCCGCCGTCTATGATGCCGAGGATGAAGTTCTTGACGGACGTGCGCCAGTGCTCCTGTCCAGCGACATACTCCCTCAGCCTGTCGGAGAACTCGGGGAGGTCGAGGTAGAGGTGCGTCGTCTCCCTCACCTCGACGGGTCCGCCCGTTACCTTGGAGTGAGGCTCGATGAGCTCGTACGCCTCGTACCACGAGCCGCAGTTGTCGCACTGGTCGCCCCTCGCCTCCTTGTAGCCGCACACGGGACAGGTCCCCTCTACGTAACGGTCTGGCAGAAAGCGGCCCTCAGTAGGGCTGTACATCTGCTTGGACTCAGCCTCCGAGATGTAGCCGCCCTCCTTTAGCTTGCGGTAGAAAAGCTGGGTATTCTTCGCGTGAAGCGGGGTCGAGGTGCGCGAGAAGTTATCGAAAGAGATGCTGAAACGTTGGAAAGTCTCCTTCATGTTGACCCACCAGTAGTCGACGACCTCCTGTGGGTCCTTCCCCTCGCGCTCCGCCGTCAGGGTGATAGGGACTCCGTGCTCGTCTGTGCCGCAGGCGTAGACTACGTCCTCGCCACGCGCGCGCAGATAACGCACGAACGCGTCAGCGGGCAGGTAAGCGCCCGAGATCTGCCCTACATGCAAAGGCCCGTTTGCGTAAGGCAACGCCGAGGTTACGAGATACCGTCGTCTCTGCTCGCTCATGAACTAAGGATAGCAGCAGAAGACGAAAGGCATCAGGTATCAACCGTAAGGCAGGGGCATTGCCCTGATGTGAATCTTGCGCGGTGGCGTATCGCTGGAGCTGCTGTAGCCTGAAACCTTCCGGTGCTACCATTCTCCGGATGAGCTCCGAACGCCCGCTTCAGGTCCCTTTCCGCCGTCTCGTCCCCGAGGCGGGGATGCCCGAGCGCGCCCACCTGGGGGATGCAGGCTATGACCTGCGTTCGGTCGAGAGGGTGGACCTGGCGCCTGGATCCCGGGCCCTGGTGCGGACCGGGATCTCGGTCGCCATCCCTGAGGGTTACGCTGGGCTCGTGCTCCCTCGCAGCGGCCTCGCTGCGAGGCATGGGATCTCCCTCGTCAACACGCCTGGCCTCATAGACTCGGGCTACCGCGGTGAGATCCAGGTCCCCCTGATAAACCACGACCGCCAGGAGACCTTCCTGATCGAGGAGGGAACGAGGATCGCGCAGCTCGTCCTCGTGCGCGTCGCCTCAGCGTTCTTCGCCGAGGTAGAGTTCCTCGAGTCGGCGACCGACGGCCGCGGTGAAGGCGGCTTCGGTTCGTCAGGGTCCTAGGCGTGAGGTTCGTTGCTAAACTGCGTCCGCATTGAACGCCACCACCCACGCCGTCTTCGGGATCGGAGCCCTGGCCGGCGCCGCGCTCGTCACGGGGGCCGACCCGCCCGCCTACGTCTACCCTGCCGCCGTCGCCGCCGCCTGGCTACCCGACATCGACAACCCGCGGAGCACCCTGGGCAACGGCCTGAACCGGCTGAAAAATCCTACGCTCAACCTCCTGAGCCGGCCATTGAGCTGGGCCCTGAGGACGGCGTCTTTCGTGCTCGTCAGGACCGTCGGCCATCGCACCATGACCCATTCAGTGTTCGGTGTTCTCCTCTTTTCGCTGCTGGTCTTACTCTTCCTGGGACGTTTTCCGAACCTTGCTCTGGCCCTCGTCGCCGGCTACGCTTCGCACGTCGTCGCCGACGCACTCAACACGCGCGGCGTGCCGCTCCTTTGGCCCATTGGGAAGCCGTTCAGGATTTTGCCCGGGGGTGTCAGGTCGGGAGGAGCTGTGGAGGTCGCCGTGGCTCTCGTGGCTCTCGCCTTCACCCTTTACGCCCTGCTACTTCTCTATCCTGGATTGCGCGGTGCGATCGGCCTCCAGCCAATCTAGCATCCTCAGGCTGGCAGGGTGCGTGGCCTTACCTCGCTCTTCGTTGTGGGCTATGGCACGCCGCAATGACTCCTCGGCAGCCCGGCGCAAATCCTCCCTGGCCAGAGTGCGCAGGCGTCCCACGCTCGGGTAATCGCGGGCTGGTTCGATCTTGTCCGCGACGTAGAGAACGAGCGCGAGCGGTCCCATCCCCGGGCTCCCCGTCGTGTGGGCCCTGACCGCCTCCAGAACCTCCTCGTCATCGATGCCAAGCTCGCGCCTTGCCAGCTCTGCGGCCACGGAGCCGTGTAGCAGCTTCGGGCTCTGCCGTTCCGGATCACCCACCTGAAGATTCCATTCATCGGCCAGCTTCAGGAATTCTTCGGGCTCCTTCTCGCGGGCTGCGTCGTGCAGCAGGGCAGATAAGCGTGCCCTGTCCGCCTCGAGATCGTGAGCCAGCGCCAGACTCTCGGCGGTGTCAGCCACCCTCAGGGTGTGTTCGTAACGCCTCTCCGAGAGCCTGGAACGGGCGAAGGCTTCGGCCCTTTCGAGGAGAGTGTGGGTCTTCGCGTGGTCCTCCATCCGGCGGATTGTAGAATACCTGCGTGCCTGATGGGAAAAACATAGAGAGAGCCGAGATCGTGACCGTGGGGACCGAGATGCTACTCGGCGACCTCGTCGATACGAACACGGCCTGGATCAGCCAGCGACTCGCCGGGCTCGGGGTGGGTATCTACCGTCACACCACCGTGGGGGATAATTCGGAGAGGATCGTCGCCGCCCTGCGCGAGGCCGCCTCCAGCTCCGACCTTGTGGTCACCACAGGCGGCCTCGGCCCTACTTCGGACGACCTGACCAACGCTTGCCTCTCGACGCTCACGGGCCGAGAGATGGTCGAGTACCCCGAGGCCAGGGAACACGTGGACACGATGTTCACGAAGTTCGGCCGCAAGCCAACGGCCAACAACTACAAGCAGGCCCTTTTCCCCCAGGGAACCGAGCTCATCCCCAACCCGGTGGGGACGGCGATGGGAGCGCTCGTAGAGTGGGAAGGGACGCTGTTCGCCACGCTCCCAGGTGTTCCCTCCGAGATGACGAGCATGTTCGAGGCGACGCTAGAGCCCCTGATCCGGGCCCGCAGCGAAGGTTCCATCGTCTCCAAGACCCTCCACTTCGCCGGCATCGGGGAGTCCGCGCTCGCGGAGAAGGTCCAGGAGTTCCTCGACGCAACAGACCCCACGGTCGCCCCACTGGCGGGCCAGGGCAAGGTGCGCTTGCGTATCACCACCAGGGCCGCCACCGAGAAGGAGGCGCAGGAAAAGATAGCGCCGGTCGAAAAGGAGTTGATCGCGCGCCTCAGTGGTTACTACTTCGGCGAGGACAACGAGACCCTCGAAGGCGCTGTCGGACGCCTGCTCCAGGAGCGGGGCGCCACCCTGGCCCTCGCAGAGAGCTGCACGGGGGGGCTCCTCGCCAAGCGCCTGACCGACATGCCTGGATCCTCTGCATTCTTCGGAGAGGGGCTCGTTACCTACTCGAATGAGTCTAAAGAGCGCCTGCTTGGGGTGCCGCACGCCCTGATCATGGAGCATGGCGCCGTCTCGGAGCCCGTAGCCCGCGAGATGGCCGAAGGGGCGCGCAGGATCTCCGGCGCCGACTACGGGCTCTCGGTCACCGGAATAGCAGGTCCTGACGGTGGGACGGAGGAGAAGCCCGTCGGGCTCGTCTTCGTCGGAATCTCTGATTCAGAGGACACGTTTGCCAAGAAACTCGACCTCACCGCCTGGGCACGCTCCAGAGACTCGATCCGTGAACGAAGCGCGAACCAGGCCTTCGACCTCCTCAGGCTCCGCCTGGAAGAGAACCAATCTTGATTTACCTGCAAATACGCTATTTTCTACCCATCTGCCCTCTCCTGCTCTCGTATACGAATTCCGGAAGGATTCGGCGTACCCTACGCTTAACCTGTTGCGCTCGCAGGGCATGTTAGATGCTGATTACCGTGAGCTTGTCTCACGTCTGAGTACATCACTTGCGATGGTCGAAGCGGCCTACATGGAGGTGCGTGGGAGAGGATTAGTGGCAGAGAGGGTATGAAGCGGTGTTAAACGTCGCGAAGCCTGTTTAAACAGGGGTTGCGCGAGGGGGCCAATATAGGTACGGTTTGAGTACTCAGAGCCAGTGCCCGCATCGGGGTAATAGGTGGGGAAAGGGAAAGGAGGATACGGGCACTGGTAAACCTTTATTCATACCGCACATAGATATAGATGTAAACCTTCTCCGTAGTAATTGGGTCCAAAAGGCCAGAAAGTCCTCAGGCTCCGCCTGGAACAGAACCAATCTCGAGGATCACCCTTGCTGGATACATAGCGCGGTAGTAAACTTCGCGGAGTTGAAGGCACGCGAAAGGAGGTGATCCAGATAGACGCATCGAGTAGTAGTCGCGGGTATCTTCTGGGAGAGGTGGCTCTGACCTAGGCCCACCAAAACGCCCGGCGGGATCCTGGGTTACTTTATCCGCCTCCCATGTTGTGAAGGCGGACGTGCTGAAAGACGGGATACCTGCGTAACGCTCAGAAGGGTACGGCCCCCGGATTCTCTCCGGGGGTCGTTTTCGTGTCTCCCCACACTACCGTTCTTCGAGCGCTACCCAGCTTCTATCCCTACTCCCCACGTACACGGACTGCGGCCTGATGAGACGGTCGAGCGCCCTCTGCTCGAAGCAATGCGCCGTCCACCCCGCCACCCTCCCCACTGCGAAGGTCGGGGTGAAGATTTGTGTTGGTAACCGAAGCCCGTGAAGCAGTAGCGCCGTGTAGAACTCGACGTTGGTCTGCAGGTTCCTGCCAGGCTTGTGCTCCGCGAGTAGCGTGAGTGCTGTCTGCTCCACGTCGAGCGCCAGCTCGTAGAGCTCCCTATCCCCGTCTGTGGTGTACAGGCGCTCGGCGGCGGCGGCGAGCACGTCCGCCCTCGGGTCGCGTACACGGTAGATCCTGTGCCCGAAACCCATTAGCCGCTCGCCGCGCCCGAGCTTCTCCCGCAGGTAAGCCTCGGCCCTGTTCGCATCCCCGATCTCGAACACCACATCCAGCGCAGGCCCAGGCGCGCCACCGTGCAACGGCCCCTTGAGAGCCCCGATCGCCCCGACCACAGCGGAGACGAAGTCCGAGCGTGTAGCGACGATGACCCTCGCCGCGAATGTGGAGGCGTTCATGCCGTGGTCGGACACAGTACTGAGGTACGTATCGAGGGCCCGCGCGAACTCCGCGCCAGGCACTTCGCCCGTGAGCATGTACAGGTAGTTGGCAGCATGGCCTAGTTCAGGATCAGGGTCCACGGGCTCCTCACCATCGAGCATCCGCCAGTACGCCGTCACAATAGTGGGTAGACGCGCCACCAGCGCCAGAGCCTCCTCATAGTCCGTGCCCGGGCTCACGGTACCGGCAGCCATGCGCAGCGCATCCATCGCCGGTACCTTCTCCGCAGCCACGGCCCTCAGTAGGTCCAACGTAGCCGGATGCAACTCCCGCCTCCCGGCGACCTCCTCTCGAAAATCCGCGAGCTGACCCGAAGTCGGCAGGATATCGTGCCAGAGCAGGTAAACGGTCTCCTCGAAGGAAGCTCGTCCAGCCAGCTCCTCGACCTGGAAACCCGCAATGATCAACTCCCCAGCCTCTCCGTCCACACCGCTCAGGCGGGTCTCGGCCGCCACCACGTCCTCCAACCCCGCAACGAAACCCGTCCCAGAACTCTCGCCCATGTCAGTCCTTTCATGCCTGACCCGGATCCCCGAGCCGCCGTCATATCTGTCAATCGTAACTCTCTATAAAACATGTATCAATATTGATGCGATAATCAATGTATAGTAGGGTTTCGGGCTCATGGTCGTACACCCGGGCGAGGAGGCTGTTGGATGAGGGAGGAGCGGTATCTCGACGCTGGGCGGGCTGCGGAGGAGTTGGGGGTCAGTCTGGCGACTTTGTATGCGTACGTTAGCAGGGGCATGGTACGTTCCGAGGCGGTCGAGGGAAAGGGGCGCAACAGGCGTTACCGGGCTGAGGACGTAAGGAGGCTCAAGGAGCGCAAGGAGCGCAGGCGGGACCCTGAGGGGGTTGTCGAGGGTGCCCTGCACTGGGGCACGCCTGTGTTGGAATCAGCGATCACCATGATCGACGACGGTGGCGGATTGTACTACAGGGGGCGCGACGTCGCTGCACTCGCCGGGGAGAAGAGCATCGAGAAGGTTGCGGCTTTGATCTGGACGGGCGACGAGGCCATGGCCCCGGCGCTCTTCCCACCCGAGATGTCAGGACCCTCCTGGCGCATAAGTGACGTTGTAGACAGCGTTGCCGGACTAACGCCTGTAGAAGTCTTCCAGGTCATGCTCCCTGTGGCGGCCGCCGATGACCCTGCGGCATACGACCTGCGTCCTGGCGCTGTCGCGCGCACCGGCGCTAGGATACTCCGCCTGATGACGGACGTGGCCGCTGGAGAGTCCGCTCCTGGTCTGGCCGCGACGCTCCAGCGCGGCTGGAGTCCAGACGATCCAGAGGCTGCCGACCTTCTCGGCTCCGCGCTCGTCTTTTGTGTCGACCATGAGTTACCCGTCTCGACCTTCGCTGCCAGGTGTGTCGCCTCGTCCGAGGCCACGCCCTATGCCGTGGTTCTGGCCGGGCTTGCGGCGCTTGGGGGCGTCAAGCACGGGGGAGAGATCGAGCTCGTGGAGGCCTTTTTGCGGGAGGTGGATGCCTCGGGGGATGCGCGGGCGGTGATCTCCGGGCGTCTCAGGAGAGGGGAGCGTATACCTGGCTTCGGGCACTCGCTTTATCCTGAAGGGGATCCCCGCGGCGCCGGATTACTTCGTCTGACGGCCGGGGTGTATCCTGAGAGTATCGCCGTCACGCTCTCCGATAGTGTTGCCGGAGAGATGCTGCAATTGATGGGCGAGCGTCCCACCGTGGATTTCGCCCTGGCGACGGTGGCGCGGGCTCTGGAGTTGCCGCCTGGCGGGGCCGTCGCGCTCTTCGCCCTCGGCAGGACCGTAGGTTGGATCGGCCACGCCATAGAGCAGTACCGGAGCGGCTCCCTCATACGCCCCAGGGCAAGATACGTCGGAGAACAGCCGGGCGAGCGCTAGATGGGAATGTTCAGGACGTTCATGCCTCTCAGGATGATAAGCATGGCGGCGACGGAGTTGAACGTCGCGTGCGCGACGAACGAGGGAAGGAGGCTACCCGTACGCTGGAACAGAGCGCACAAAGTTATCGCAAGTATCAAGAGTACGGGTAACAAGACTGGCTCCAGGTGCAGCAGGGCGAATAGTACAGAAGATACGAGTGCGGAAGAGACGAAGATCGTCTTACCGGGAGGCCTTTTGGAATGCTCCGTCCCAACGGATCTGGTGTAGACAAGGGTTCCCAGCCGGTAGAGGCCGTTGAAGACAACACCCCTGAATACAAGTTCCTCGACGGCCGGTCCGAAGAGTACGACGACCAGGATTATCGCCGGTACGGCCACGCCCGGACTCTCCTGTACCCAGCCAACCAGTCCTTCCATGAACGGTTGCTGGACCGTCGATCTCGTAGAGTAGCCGAGCCGTTCGAGGACGAGGACGCTGAGAGGGGTTACGATTATACTGAGGAGGAAGGCTCCGATGCCGACGGCCATCCCGGCGCCGATTCCCGCCAGGAGCCCTCCCCTGGGCCGCGAGAATCCAAGGGGCGCCAGAGAGTATCCTATCTTCTTGCCCAAGCTCCGCATCCAAGTGACTGCCAGCCAGAACCCCCCGATCACGATCCCCGCGACGGCCGCGTCCAACAAAACGACCGAGAGCAACGTGTCCTGCGGGTCAGCCATCCGTGCTTCCGAGGTAGACGTTCTCCGGGGCCCATCCGCCGGCGGCGTCCCTCAGGAGCCTTTCCTTTATGGAAGCCGGTAGAAGCTCGATCTCCTGCAGTTCCTCCACGCTCACCCAGCGTATCTCTCTGAGGGTCGGCTCGGCACCAGGTTCGACCTCGGGGTCGCTCCCGAGGGTGGCTTCCTCGTCTCCTTCCAGCGCCATCCTGGCGACGACGTCGATCGTATGGCGTCCATCCCTCAGGAACTCGCTCACGTAGAGGACACCGGAGAAGCCGGCCGTAAGGCCAGTCTCCTCAGCGAGTTCGCGGCCTGCGCACTCCGGTATCCTCTCGCCCGGCTCGAGCCTGCCTCCTGGCAGCACCCAGTACGGGTCCCTGTCCGGTTTCTGGTGGCGTACCAGGAGCAGTGCTCCCTCCCGCTCCACGACTGCTGCGACCCGCACCCCGAAGTCCATACTGAGAGCTGCACGATCCTTGCCCATGCAGCGAGTATACCCGCGAGAAGACCAGGGAGAGCTACGAGACGTCCGCCGGCTCTTCCTCCTGGCGCTGAGACAGGCTCAAGTGCGAGACCTGGGTCTCCAACTCGTCGCATGCTTCGAGCACCAGGCGCAAACCTTCGTCTTCGGAGAGATGTCCGTCGTAGGCTTCGAGGATACCGGCCTCGGTGGTTGGGTAATATCCGGTCGTACGGCGGTGGTGAAGGAGGACGGCGAGCCTTTCGTCCTCTACGCCGGCGAACTCCAGGATCGAGTCCAGGTAGGCGGCTACGGTCTCGTCACCCGCTCCTCCGGTAACCGCCGCGTGGAGCAGCTCCCCGCCGAGATAACCGAAGCCAGGCACCCTCAGCACGTCTCCCGTAAGCTCGAAAGCGCGAACCCCGTCGTCCGGCGATACTTCGAGGCCATCCCGCCTGACGCGGTCCGCGGCGCGGAGGATAATGGCCGCCACAGTCAGCGTTACTTCGGGGTAGTTGCTATCCATGCCGCGTAACTCCAGCGTTCCCTGGCGGTTGAGACGCACGGGGTTCCAGGCCGGCCTGAGCAGGTCTCCGCCCGCCTCGGCGAAGTGGCGTCTCTTTACGCCGGCCCGGTCCATAGCGCTGAGCCAGGCTTTGTAGCGGTCGAACTGCTGACGGATCAGGTGTTCTGCGTCTTCGGCGTAGGGTAGCAAGGCCCCAACCTGGGGCAGGTCCCTATAGACTCCTTCCCACCCGAAGTTGGCGCTGCCCCTGTAATGGACGGTGCGGACGGCCAGCCCCGTCTTGTGCCCCTCGAAGAATGGACACGAGCGGGTGAGGGCCACCAGAGCGGGATCCAGGGCCGTCGCGAGGTTGTAGATGTTCGAGACTTCCTCCCGTGCGGCGGCTGACGCGGTGGCGGAGATTCCTACTCCCTCATCGACCGTCCCCGCCTGCAACTCCAGATGCAGGTGCGTGCCCGCGCACCTGCCGGCGTCCACGAACCTCTCGGGTCCGACCGTGCCCACCTGGACCCTGTAGTCCAGCCCGTCGCGGACGGCTGGCTCCAGAGGCAAAGGATAGGTGCCGAGCGGGTAGAGCCTGAGACCCAGAGATCTCGCCGTGCGCAGGGCAATCCGCAGGTTCTGCGCGTACTCACGCTCCAGGTCATAGAGGGTGTAGACAGGAGGCGTGTTTACCTCGACCAGGCCCAACACGAACTCGGGGGCGAAGCACACAGGACCGGCAGATTCCTCGCGGCAGCGCTCCAGAAACTCGTCGGCCCGCTCCGATGGATGCCCGGAATTCTCGAGCAGGAAGAATTCTTGCTCGAGCCCGGCCCGTCGATCCAACAACCTGTCGCCTTTACTCACCCTGTCCCCGAATGCCTTGACGTATTCTCTATCTTTTGTGGGGGAAACGCTACCCTAGATGTGGGGAGCAGGCTTTGGCCCTGGGGCGGAAATCCGGGCAGCGAGGAATCTCTCGGTCACTCCAACATGTAATCTTCGGTGTGGACGAGAAGGAGGTCAGAGATCTTGCAACCGCACAACGAGCACCGCGAGCCACAGGAGCATGGCGGGACCGAGATCAGGGAGCACCTCGCGAACGAGCGGACGCTGCTCTCGTGGGTGAGGACGGGGGTAAGCCTGATCTCCATAGGGCTGGTCGTCGAGCGGGCGGCGGCGCTTGTGGATGCTTCCATGAAGGTTGGCTCCACGAGCGCCTCGGAGCTCTTCGGGCTGGCGCTGGCCCTACTCGGGGCGCTCACGCTCGTCATAGGTACCACCCAGTTCCTCAATAACCGGCGCAGGATCTCCACGGGCGAGTTCGTTCCATCAGTAGCAGCGTACCTGATAATAGTCGCAGGTAGCCTGGCCTTCGCCGGGGCGTTCGTCATATACGTGCTCATCACGTAGCCCCCGCCAGAGAAATCTGAAGCCGAATATCAAGGCTTCCCGGAGGCCACGTTCCTGGTTCCGACCTGGCTTCCCACCCAAACGTA